>JBEGPL010000109.1:0-3227 GCA_041181445.1 Pseudomonadota bacterium | reverse complement strand
CCACGTGGAACAGATCATTTGCCGATGCAAAAACGCCCGAATAGCGTATCGAGCATATCTTCCACCCCCGCGCGCCCGGTGATCCGGTCGAGCGCGACGCGCGCGAGGCGCAGCCGTTCGGCGAGCAAGACAAGGTCGCCGTCCTGTTCGTCTTGCGCCAACCAATCAGCAGCTTCGGCCAGCGCCGCGCGCTGGCGCGCGTGCAGTGCCGCTTCACCCGCGTGCGGGATCAATGTCCGCGCAATTTGAACGACTTGCGCGTGCAAGTCGGTCATCCCCGCGCCGCTGTGCGCCGACAGGATCAGGTCGGCGCGCGCGGCGGTTGCGGCCCACCCTGCGTCACCAGCAAAGCGGTCAGCCTGCGCCGCGATGGTCAGCCGGTGCGGGTGATCAGGGGCATCGTCAATCGCCCCCAGCCACAGCAAAATATCTGCCATATCAATCGCTTGGCGCGCGCGCTCGATGCCTATGGCTTCGATCGCGTCGCCCGTCGTGCGGCGCAGGCCGGCCGTGTCGGCAAAGCGCATCGCGATGCCGTCCAGTTGCAGGGGCACTTCAACAATGTCGCGCGTTGTCCCCGCCGTCGGCGCGACAATCGCCGCCTCGCGCTGTGCCAAGGCGTTGATCAGCGTCGATTTTCCAGCGTTGGGCGGCCCGGCGACCACCACCGACAGGCCGTCGCGGATACGTTCGGCGGCGGGCCGCGCCAGCCATATGCGCATCGTGTCGGCGCATGCACGGCAGCGGGAGCACAGCGGGAGCACAGCGGCAGCATGGCCCGCGACGTCATCCTCGTCGCCGAAATCGAGCAGCGCCTCAACCTCGGCGGCGAGGGTCAATATCTCGCCCTGCCACGCCGCGACCCGACGCGAGACATGGCCCGACGCGGCGGCGAGCGCGGCGACGCGCTGGCTCTCGGTCTCGGCGGCGAGCAAGTCGGCGAGGCCCTCGGCCTCGGCCAGGTCGATGCGGCCGTTGGCAAAGGCGCGGCGGGTAAATTCGCCCGCTTCGGCCGCACGCAGCCCCGGCACATGCGCCAACGCCGCCAGCACCGCCGCGACAACTGCGCGGCCGCCGTGCAGGTGGAGCTCAGCCATATCCTCGCCGGTCGCGGTTGCCGGTCCGGGGAACCAGAGCGTCAGCGCCTGATCGAGCGGCGCACCGGTTGCCGGGTCGGTCAGTGTGCGCAAACTGGCGCGGCGCGGTGTGGGCATTCGCCCCGCCAGCGCGCACAGCGCTTCGCCCGCCGCCGGTCCCGAAATGCGGACGACCGCAATGGCCGCGGGCGGCTGTCCGCTCGACGACGCATAGATCGTGCCGCTCACGTTGGGTTGGCGGAGGGCTTGGCCGGGAGCTTTGCAGCGGCTTTCGCCTTTTCAGGCGGGTCGGCTTTGAAAATCGCCGCCTTGGGCGCAAAGGGCTTGCTGGAGTCCGCCGACGTCCCGCACGCCATGCAATAGCGGAAAAACGCCATTTTCCGGGTCTCGCAACCGCCGCATTGATTGTAGAGTGTCATCCCGCAATGGACGCAATAATTGGCCTTTACTTCGCCCATCGTGGCGACGGGTCGGTCACAGCCGGGGCAGATGTTCGCCGCCATTTTCTTGAACGCTTCTTCATGGCTGACCAGTTTGCGGCGTTCGTCTTCGGTCTGCACCTCGACCGCCTGTCGCCGTTCGAGATAGGCGCGCATATTCTTGATCAGAAAATGGCCGGCAATCCCGGTCAGGACGATCCCGACAATATAGCGGATATAGCCGCCATAGCTGGGCAAATAGGGCACCAGCTCAACGAAAAAAGCAAAGGTCGCCGCCAGCACAAAGCCGCGCGCCAGCGGCCAATAATCGCTGCCACGTTTGCGCAGGATCAGCCAGCCCGCGACCAGCAGCAGCGGCAAGGTGAACAGCAATCGCCACAGAAAGACCTTGAGCTCCTGCCAGAACAATGCCTTTTCATAAGCCGGATAGGCCGCCGCTTCGAGGCTCTGCTGCGACGCGGCATTCTCGCGTTCGCGCTGGTCCAGACTGAGCCTTTTGTCGGACAGGCGATCAATCGCCTCCTGCGCGGCGCGTTCGTTCGCCTGCAACGCCTCCAACTGGCGCGTGCGCGCGATGACATCGGGGTCCTGTTGCGCATTGGTAGTCGCGTTTCGCGTCCGGATCCACGCGTCAAATGTCTCCTTGCCCGACGCCGATGCCTTCTGCGCCTGTTCCAGCTGGAGCCGCGCAACTTCGAGTTGGGTGTCGACCGCCGCCATATCGGCCGTGATCGCCCGTGCCGTGCCGCGCAACGTCTCCAGCCCGGCGCGGTCGACGAACTGTTCCTGCGCGACCGGATCGTCGAGTTGCGGCAGATCGCCCAAAATCAGATTGCCCAGCCCGATCAGAAAGCCAGCGAAAATGACCGAGACCACCCACATGGCGATGGCATAGATTTTTTCTGGCACGCGTTCCGATTTGCGGATGGCCATGACCTGTCCTTATTTCCTGCCTGCTCTATTTCTTCGCGGTCTTGCTCGCACCGCCACCGGTCAGGCTGCCAAACTGGCTCATCAACCCCGACAGCATGTTCATCCCCGACTCGCCCATCGGCACCCAGTTGCGGATCATGGTTTCGACGATGTCGGGGGTGATCCCCTTTTTCATCAACTCCTCGACCCGCGACAGATAAACCGCGTGCAGCGGGGTCAGATCGGGCAGGCCGACCAGACGGCGGGCTTCTTCGGGCGTGCAATCGACATCGATCGAGACTTTCATCGGCGTTTCCCTCCTGTCGGCGTCGCTTTGGCTTGAGCCGCAGACACCGTTGCTGCTAGCTTCGCGCGCATTCACCCCATTTGCAAGCCGGAGGACCATGATGACCATGGAAAAGATCAACGCCCTGAACGAAGACGCCGTGTTTCCGGCCTATGTCGCGCGTCCGGCGGGCGCGGTACGCGCCGCGATCATCGTCATTCCCGAAATTTTCGGCGTCAATCCGGGCATCCGCAAGAAATGCGACGATTGGGCGGCGGCGGGCTACCTCGCCATCGCGCCCGACATTTTCTGGCGGTTCGCGCCGGGGGTCGAACTCGACGCCGATGTCGAGGCCGACCTGAACGAAGCGTTCGGCTATTTCGGCCAGTTCGACCCGCTCGGCGGCGTTTATGATATCGAAGCGTGCATCCATTGGGCCAAAGGGCAGGGCGCGGCCAAGGTCGGCTGCGCGGGCTACTGCCTCGGCGGGCG
>JBEGPL010000108.1:0-4422 GCA_041181445.1 Pseudomonadota bacterium | reverse complement strand
ACATGGCGGGGTGAGTTTCGGATTTGTGTTCGCGCGCAATCCCGCAACGCTCAAGTCCGAACTGAAAGCACAGCGCGCCGCCGGGATCGCGGTCGTGCGCGAAGCGTTCGTCGATTGAGCGTGGCGGCGCGGATCGCGCATTGGCTGCGCGCGCGCGGGCCGGTGCTGCTGCTGGGTCTGCTCGCGCTGGCCGTGCTGGTCCAGGCCATGCGGCTGTTCTGGGCTTTGGTGGTGCCGCTGGGGCCGGTGGGCGCCGCGACGGCCAGCGGGGCCAGCATCTTGCCACCGCCCGCGCGCAGTGCATTGTTCGCCTCGGTCGATCCTTTCTTTCGCGATGTCGGCGCGGGCGCGGCGGCGGGCGGAACAGTGACCTCGCTCGACCTGAAGCTGTTCGGCATACGGATGAACGAAGCCAGCGGTGGCGGCAGCGCGATCATCGCCGCAGCCGACGGGGTCCAGCGCAGCATCGGTGTGGGTGAAGAGGTCGCGCCGGGCGTGACGCTGGCGGGAGTTGGTTTCGACCATGTCCTGCTCGACCACGGCGGGGTGCGCGAACAGCTTTTTCTCGACCAGTCGGGGTCGGTGCCGCCGGGCGGCGCTCCGCGCGTCGGCGAAGCGGGCATTGTCGCGCCGGTCGGGGAACGACCCGCACCCGCGCCGTCCGGCGATGGCCAACTCGCCCCCGAAATGCTGCGCACCGGCATCGGCATGACGGTGCGGCAGGAGGGCGGCAAGGTGACCGGGCTGATCGTGCAGCCGCAATCGGGCGGCGCCGCGTTCCGTGCCGCCGGGTTCCGCCCCGGTGACGTGATCCGCAGCGTCAATGGCCGCGCGGTGGGCGGCGCGGGCGATGCGTCGGCGTTGATCGCGTCGCTCAAGCCCGGCGCGCGGGTGGCGCTAGAGGTTGAACGTGGTTCGGCGGTTGTCCCGGTGTCGATTTTCCTGTCAAACCGCTGACCATGACCTTTTCGATTCGCACGCCTCTGCTCCGTCCCGCCCTCGCGCTTGCGCTGATCGCGATGGCCGTGCCCGCGCCGGCCTTTGCGCAATATACGCTCAACGTGCGCGATGCCGATGTCCGCGCCTTCATCGCCGACGCCGCGCGCGTCACCGGGCGGACGTTCGTGATCGACGGGCGGGTGCAGGGCAAGGTGACGGTGGTGACCGACCGGCCGTTGACCCGGTCCGAATATTTCGAGATTTTCCTGTCGACACTGCGCGCCAACGGGCTGGTCGCGGTGCCGACTCAGGCGGGCGGATATCGCATCCAGCCAATCGACGGCGCGGCGACCCAGCCGGGACAGATTGGCACCAACCGCGCCGCGCAGAATCAGTTCGTCACCGAGATTATCCGGCTGAAAAATATCGATGCGGCGGCGGCGATCGAAACGCTGCGCCCGTTGGTGAGTGCGCAAGGGTCGCTGACCGCGAATCGCAACGCCAACAGCCTGATCGTCGCCGATTTTGCCGACAATATCCGCCGCGTTCGGACGCTGGTGGGCCAGATCGACCGCAACAATATGACCAGCCAGGTCGTCGTGCTGAAAAATGCCGGCGCGCGCGAAATTGCCGGCGCGTTGCAAGCCTTGGCGGGGGCGGGCGGCGGCGAAAATGCGCGCACGGCGGTGGCGGTCGTCGCCATCGACAGCAGCAACAGCATCGCGCTGCGCGGTGACCCCGCCGAAGTCGCGCGCTTTGCCCAAATGGCCAGCGAGCTTGACGGGCGCGCGGCGGCCGGCACCGAACTGCGCGTCTATTGGCTGGCGCATGCCAATGCCGAAACGCTGGTGCCGACATTGCAGCAACTGGTGGGCGGCACGGCGCCGATCCCGGCCAGCAGCAGCGCATCAAGCGGTGCGACGGCGGGACCGGGCGGCGGCGCATCGACGCCCGCGCCGACGCCCGCCGCGCCGACGCCGACCAGCGGCGCGACCACCGGCGGCATCTCGCCGCGCAGCCCGGTCATCGTCACCCGCTATGAGGGTGCAAATGCGGTCATCGTCGCCGCCAACCCTGATACGCAGCGGATGCTGGGTGAGCTGATCCGCCAACTCGACACGCGGCGCGAACAAGTGCTGGTGGAGGCGATCATCGTCGAAATCGGCGACAATGCGGCCAAGCGGCTGGGGGTCCAGTTCCTGATTGGCGGGCGCAACATGCCCTTTGCCGCGACCAATTACAGCAATGCTGTGCCCAATATATTGACCATCGGCGGCGCGGTCGCGGCGGAGGAGCTGGGGCGCACGACGACGACGATCAACGGCAACACGACCACGACCACGACGACCAGCGCGCTGGGCAACAGCTTGCAGGAAGCGGCGGCGGCGTCGATCCTGAGCGCGACCGGCGGTTTCGGCGGACTTGCGCTCGACATCGGCAAGGATGCGATTTTCGGGACGATCATCAACGCGGTGCAATCGGACACCACATCGAATCTGCTGGCGACGCCGCACATCGTCACGCTCGACAATCAACAGGCAAAGTTTCTGGTCGGGCAGGAGATTCCGGTGACCACCGGCGAGGCGCTGTCCGACAATTTCGACAATGCATTCCGCACCGTCCAGCGCGAAGAGGTCGGCATTAAACTGGAAGTCACGCCGCAGGTCAACGCGTCGGGCGAGGTCAAATTGTTCCTGAAACAGGAAGTATCGAGCGTCGCCGGGCCGGTGTCGACGCGCAGCAGCGACCTGATTGTCAACAAGCGCCAGTTTGAAACCGTGCTGACCGTCGACGATGGCGAGATATTGGCAATCGGCGGTCTGCTCAACGATGACGAACGGCGGACAATTGAAAAGATTCCGCTGCTGGGCGACCTGCCGCTGATCGGCAATCTGTTCAAATCGAAAAGCCGCGCGCGCGCCAAAACCAATTTGATGGTGTTCATCCGCCCGACCATCTTGCGTTCGCGCGCCGACAATGCGGCGCTGACCGCGCGGCGCTATGACTATGTCCGGTCGATGCAGGCGGCGCGCAACCCCGACGTCGAACCGGCGATTGACGAACTGGTGCGCGATTATCTGGGCACGACGCCGCCGGTTGCGCCCGACTCGGTGGCCGGCGATACGGTGGTTGGCCCGGTTGACCTGCCCGCGCTGCGCGGTGTCGATGGCGCGGTTGATCCGGTGCCGCTGCCGCCCAGTGTCGCAGCTGAAATCCCGTGAAAATCCTGAAGGGGAACGGCGGCGAAGCAGTTGCGCCCGACCCGGCCGCACCGCCGCCCGCGCCGCCACTTCCCGACATCCCCTATGCCTTTGCGCGCACGCACGGCGTCATTGTGGCCGCCAATCCAGCCGGTTTGACCGCGACGTTGCGCAGCGGCGCCGACCCGGCGGTGCTGATCGAACTGCGCCGCGCGCTGGGGCATGGCTTTGCGGTGACCCATTCCGACGCGGCAGCGTTCGACCGCCTGCTGTCCGACGTGTACGCCATGGATGGCCGCGCGGCGGCGATGGCGGGGTCGATGCAGGGGGCAGGCGGCGACGGCATCGACCTGATCGCGGCGGGCATCCCCAGCGCCGACGATTTGCTCGACAGCGCCGACGACGCCCCCGCGATCCGCCTGATCAACGCGATCATCGCCGAAGCGGTGCGGCAGGGCGTGTCGGACATCCACATCGAACCTTATGAAAGCGCGCTGGTCGTGCGGATGCGCGTCGACGGCATTTTGCGCGAAAGCCTGCGCATGCCCGCGCATGTTGCGCCGGTCGTGGTCAGCCGGGTCAAGGTGATGGCGCGGCTCGACATCGCCGAACGCCGCGTGCCACAGGATGGCCGGATCAGCCTGACGCTGGCGGGCAAACCCATCGACGTGCGTGTCTCCACCCTGCCCAGCCGCGCGGGTGAGCGCGTCGTGCTGCGTATTCTCGACACGGAAAATGCCGGGATCGGCTTTGACGGACTTGGGCTCAGCGGCGCTTCCGATGCCGTTTTGCGCGATGCGCTGACAGAGCCCAATGGCATCATTTTGGTCACCGGGCCAACGGGATCGGGCAAGACGACGACGCTCTATGCCTGCCTGCGGCACCTGAACGATGGTCAGCGCAACATTTTGACGGTCGAGGATCCGGTCGAGTTTGCCGTCGACGGCATCGGCCAGACACAGGTCAACCCAAAGGTCGGGATGAGCTTTGCCGCCGGGTTGCGCGCGATTTTGCGCCAAGACCCCGACGTCGTCATGGTCGGCGAAATCCGTGACCGCGAAACCGCCGACATCGCGGTCCAGGCGTCGCTGACCGGGCATCTGGTGCTCTCCACCGTGCACACCAATGACGCAGCGGGGGCGATCACCCGGCTGCGCGACATGAAGGTCGAACCGTTCCTGCTGGCATCGACGCTGCGCGCGGTGGTGGCACAGCGGCTGGTGCGGCGGCTGTGCCCCGGCTGCCGCGCGCCCGAACCGGCGGCGGTCGGCGTTGCAAAACT
>JBEGPL010000107.1:0-2600 GCA_041181445.1 Pseudomonadota bacterium | reverse complement strand
AGCCCACCAACATGTTCAACCGAGCGCAGGCCGTGCGTTGAAACGCGCAGTTTGACGCTTTGGCCAAGCGCTTCGGACATCAGGGTAACATTCTGCAAATTGGGCAGAAATGTGCGCTTTGTCTTGTTATTGGCGTGGGATACATTGTGGCCCACCTGACGGCCCTTGCCGGTCAGTTCGCAAATCCGCGACATGATCTTTACACCTTATCTGTTCGGTTCTGGCGGTCGATTCGTGTTGATCATCCGCCGGGAAAGGAGGCGCGCTTATCGGCTGTGCGCAGATTCGTCAAGCATCAGATGCCGTTTGCGGCGCTTGCCTTTTGTCCTGCGCTCGGCAAAGCGGGCCGACATGACCGGCTTTCCCGTTCCCCCGCCCATGCGCCGCGCACTCGACCTGGCGCGCGAAGCCGCCGCGTCGGGGGCGGTGCCGGTCGGCGCGGTGGTCGTCAAGGACGGCGTGATTGTCGGCGAGGGGCGCAACGGCGCGCCCGGGACATCTGATCCGACGGCGCACGCCGAAATCATCGCGATTCGCGCGGCAGCGGCGGCGCTGGGTAGCGACCGGCTCACCGGCTGCGACCTTTATGTGACGCTGGAGCCGTGCGCGATGTGCGCCGGAGCCATCGCGCATGCACGGATCGCGCGGCTCTATTATGGTGCCGACGATGCCAAGGGCGGCGCGGTGGCGCACGGCCCGCGCCTGTTCGCCCAGCCGACGGTCCACCACCGGCCGCTGGTCTATGACGCGATCGGCGCGGACGAAGCGGCGGGGTTGCTCAGGGATTTCTTTGCGGCGCGGCGCTGAGCGTTACATGCTCCGCCCATCGACGCGACGAACGGGCAGGCTTTGCCAGACTTCCGGTTCAAATAGCCGGACATTGACCCCCATGCGGTCCGGGGGCGTTCCCGGCAGCGGTGTCCAATGGGTGGCGATACCGCATGTTCGGCAATGCCAAATGGCAATCATCTTGTCGCCCCAGATATAGGCGTCACATTGATCAGACCCTGCGATGACAATCGCCGTCGGATCGCCATAAACGCCCAGCCAGCCCGATTTGGTGCACAAGGTGCAATTACAGTGCAGCACCTCATGAATGGGCATCGGCATCGTGATCGCCACGGCGCCGCAATGGCAGTGGCCGGTGAACGGCACGGTCATACCAGCATCTCCGCCACCCATGCGGGCACAAGCGTCGTTGCCGCGCCATGGCGGGCATCGTCGAACCAGTGCGTTCCCTGACTCGGTTCCAGGTTGAGCTCCAGCGTCGCCGCGCCCGCCGCGCGCGCGTCGCGGACGAAGCCGGCGGCGGGGTAAACCGCGCCCGATGTGCCGATTGACACGAACAGGTCGGCGCGGTTGATCGCCGCGAAAATTATGTCCATTTGGTATGGCATCTCGCCGAACCAGACGATGTCGGGGCGCAGCGCGTCGGCCGCGCCGCACGCGGAGCATGGCGGGCGGTGCGACAGGTCGCCGCGCCAGTCGTGGCGTGCATCGCACGCGGTGCACCAGGCTTTCAGATGCTCGCCGTGCATGTGGATCAACCGCTTCGCGCCAGCGCGCTCGTGCAGATCGTCGACATTCTGCGTGACGATGAGCAGATCGCCCGGCCATGCCGCATCGAGCCGCGCCAGCGCGTCGTGCGCGGCGTTTGGGGTAACTTCCTGAATCCGTGCGCGGCGCATGTCGTAAAAGCGGTGAACCAGGTCGGGGTCGCGGGCAAAGGCTTCGGGCGTCGCGACATCCTCGACGCGGTGCTGTTCCCACAGCCCGCCCGCGCTGCGAAACGTGTCGATGCCGCTTTCGGCGGACACGCCCGCGCCGGTCAGGATGACGATGTTGCGGACGCGCCTCATATCGCGCATGAAGCACGGCACGCGGCGGAAGGGAAGTCCATGACGGCAATCGGCATTATCGGCAGCAAGGGGCGCATGGGCGACGCGCTGGTCCGCGCCATCGCCGATGCGGGACATGATCATGCGGGCGGTGTCGATCAGGGCGATGATGTCGGCGCGCTCGCGGCGATCAGCGACGTGCTGGTCGATTTTTCGGCCCCCGCCGCGCTGGAGGGCAATCTGGCGGCGGCGGTCGCGGCGCGGGTGCCGCTGCTGGTCGGCACCACGGGCCTTGGCGAACGCCATCACTGGATGATCGACAATGCCGCGCCGGACATTGCCGTCCTGCAAACCGGCAACACGTCGCTGGGCGTCACCATGCTGGCGGCGCTGGTGCGTGATGCAGCGGCGCGGCTTGGCCCCGACTGGGACATTGAAATCGTCGAAATGCATCATAATGAAAAGGTTGATGCGCCCAGCGGAACCGCGCTGCTGCTCGGCGAAGCCGCCGCAAAAGGCCGCGGGATCGACCTGAACACGCACAGCGAGCGCGGGCGCGATGGCGACACCGGCGCGCGCGCAAAGGGCGCCATCGGCTTTGCGAGCCTGCGCGGCGGCACGGTCGCGGGCGACCATAGCGTGATCTTTGCCGGGGCGGAGGAAATGATCACGCTGGCCCACCGCGCCGAAAACCGGATGATCTTTGCGCGCGGCGCGGTGCGCGCGGCGGCGTGGCTGCGGGAGCAAACGCCGGGCCGATAT
>JBEGPL010000106.1:0-4309 GCA_041181445.1 Pseudomonadota bacterium | reverse complement strand
GCCGGCGCGCGCGATGCGGCGATGACGCGGATGTTAGCGGCGCAAGGGCTGGTGCTCGCGCGCGATGAAGCGGCGGCGGCCAATTGCGCACTTTGGCTGGTCGATGCCCGCGAAAACCCTGTCGATGCCCTGGCATATCTGAACCGTGCCGCCGTTGAGCCGCTGCCATTTCGGCCGGTGACGCTGGTTTTGCTGAGCGATGCGCCGGGGCCGGCACTGGCGGAATTTGTCGCGGCGGGCGCCGATCATTATGTGCAGGACCCGGTTACGCCCGCCGATCTGGCGGCGGTCGTTACGCTTTGCCGACGCCAGATCGGTCGCCAATGGACCGTGCGGACACCGCCGCGCCCGACCCCCGACGGCGAATTGAACGATCCGTTGACCGGCGTGCTCGACCGGGCCGCCGCGATCGCGCTGATCACCGCGCGCGGCCTGCAAGCGCCCGACGGCCTGCCGCTGGTGCTGGTGCAGGTTGATCAACTGTCGCGGATCAACGATGCCGTCGGCACCCACGCGGGCGACGACATTCTGCGCCAGATTGGCAGCCGGCTCGACAGATTCGCACGGCAGGAGTTCGGCCCCGATTCGCGGGTGACGCGGCTGTCGGGCACCCGCTTTGTGCTGGTCCCGCCGCCGCGGATGACCGCTGCCGCGATGGAGGCCGAATTGCGCGCAATCCACGCGATATTGTCGGCACCGCTTGCGCTCGACCCGTCGGGCCGGATCAGCGTCAAGGCGGGGATCGCCATGATCCGAGCGAATGATTCAATCGATGATGTCCTGCGCGTTGCGGGATCGCGGCTGGCGCGGCCCGCTGCGGCGCTCGACGGCACCCACGTCCGCGCCGCACTTGCGGGCGGCGAGATCATCATCCTGTTCCAGCCGCAATTTGAGACCGCGACCGAACGGATGAGCGGCGCCGAAGCGCTGCTGCGCTGGCAGCACCCCGACCATGGCCTGCTTGGCGCGGCATCGCTGGTCACGGCGGCGCAGGCGGCAAAGATGGAAACGGCGGTGACCGACCATGTCATCGACCAGGTGCTGCTCGAAATGTCCGGCTGGACCGGGGCGATGGCGGGGCTGCGCGTGGCCGTGAATGTGACCGCCACCGACCTTGCCACGCGCGATTTTTCGGCGCGGCTGGTTGCAAAGGCGGCGGCAAAGGGCATCGATCCGGCGCGGCTGACCATCGAACTGACCGAAAGCGCGATGATGGCGGACCCCGCCGCCGCGATTGGTCAGCTGGCGGCGTTACGCGCGGCGGGCTTTGCCACTGCAATCGACGATTTTGGCACGGGATATTCCAGCCTCGCACTGCTTCAGCAATTGCCGCTCGACTATCTCAAGATCGACAGCGGCCTGTCGCGCGAAATTGGCGGGTCGGAGCGCGATCGCATCGTCGTGCGCGCGGTCATCGACCTTGCGCTCGCATTGGGACTGGATGTCGTCGCCGAAGGGGTCGAAAGCGAGGCGCAATTGGCCAATCTGACCACGCAGGGTTGCCGCTATTATCAAGGTTTTCTGCGCTCGCCGCCGGTCAGCGCCGACAAATTGGCCGCGCTGCTCTAACGCACCAATCTCGCCAGACCCTTTGACAGCGACAGCACGCCGTTCAAACGCGAACCGGCATCGGGCCATGCGCGCGTGATCGCCAGCCGGTTGTCGGGACGCAGCTTTGCCGTGCCTTTCAACCGTTCGACATAAGCGATCAGGCCGTTCACATTGGCGAAGCGGTCGTTGTGGAAGGTCACCAGCGCACCGCGCGGCCCGGCGTCGATCTTGGATATGCCCGCCGCCATCGCGTTGGCCTTGATCTCCATCAGGATGATCAGATTGGCGGTCTCGGGCGGCAACGCGCCAAACCGGTCGATCAGTTCGGCCGCGAACGCATCGAGCTCGGCGCGGTCGGTGAAACCGTTCAGGCGGCGGTATAGCCCCATGCGCAGGCCCAGGTCGGGGACATAATCCTCTGGAATCAGGATCGGCGCGTCGATGGTAATTTGCGGCGACAGCGATTCGCGCGGCGCTTCCAGCCCCGCACCCTCGGCCTTGGCGACCAAAATCGCCTCTTCCAGCATCGATTGATACAGTTCAAAGCCTACCTCGCGGATGTGGCCCGATTGTTCGTCGCCGACCAGATTGCCGGCGCCGCGAATGTCAAGGTCGTGGCTGGCAAGCTGGAACCCCGCCCCCAGCGTGTCGAGGTCGCCCAGCAGCTTCAGCCGTTTTTCCGCCGTGTCGGTGATGCCCTTGTCCGCCGGAGTAGTCAGATAGGCATAGGCACGCGCCTTGGATCGACCGACGCGGCCCCGCAGTTGATACAGTTGCGCCAGCCCCAGCCGGTCGGCGCGGTGAACCACCAGCGTGTTGGCGCTGGGGATATCCAGCCCGCTTTCGACGATGGTGGTGGACACCAGCACGTCATATTTGCGGTCGTAAAAGGCTGACATGCGTTCCTCGACCTCGCCCGGCGCCATCTGGCCGTGCGCGACGACATATTTGATTTCCGGGACTTTGCGGTGCAGGAAATCCTGTATGTCGGGCAGGTCGGCGATGCGCGGGGTGACAAAGAAACTCTGCCCGCCGCGATGATGTTCGCGCAGCAACGCTTCGCGGATGACGACGGGATCCCACGGGCTGACATAAGTGCGCACCGCCAGCCGGTCGACCGGCGGGGTTTGAATGACCGACAAGTCGCGCAGCCCCGACATCGCCATTTGCAACGTGCGCGGAATGGGCGTCGCGGTCAGCGTCAGTACATGGACGTCGGCCTTTAGCTGTTTCAGCCGTTCCTTGTGGACGACGCCGAATTTTTGCTCTTCGTCAACAATCACCAGCCCCAGCCGCTTCATTTCGACCGATTTGGCAAAAACGGCATGCGTGCCGATGACGATGTCGATGGTGCCCGCTGCCAGACCGTCGCGCGTTGCCGCCGCCTCGGCGTTCGGAACAAGCCGCGACAGGCGACCAATTTCGATGGGAAAGCCACGGAACCGTTCGACAAAATTGCTGAAATGCTGGCGTGCGAGCAAGGTGGTGGGGCAGACAATCGCGACCTGCAACCCCGCCATCGCCGCGACAAAGGCGGCGCGCAGCGCGACCTCTGTCTTGCCAAAGCCGACATCGCCGCACACGAGCCGGTCCATCGGTTTGCCCGCGACCAGATCGTCCAGAACGTCGCTGATCGCGCGGTCCTGATCCTCGGTTTCCTGATAAGGGAAACGGTCCGAAAAGGCGGGATATTCGGGGCCGGGAGCCAATATGTCGGCGGCGCGTAACGCGCGCAGCGCGGCGGTGGCGAGCAACGTCCCGGCAATCTCGCGGATTCTCTCGCGCATCCGCGCCTTGCGGCGCTGCCACGCTTCGCCGCCCAATTTGTCGAGCGGCACGCCTTCGCTGTCGCCGCCATAGCGCGACAGGACGTCAAGATTTTCAACGGGGACATAGAGTTTGTCGCCGCCAGCATAGCTGAGCGCGACGCAATCGTGCGGGCTTTGGCCGACGGGGATCGACGTCAGCCCCTCATATCGGCCGATGCCATGGTCAAGGTGGACGACCAGATCGCCCGCCGCCAACGTCGCCAATTCGGCGAGGAATGCGTCGGCGCTTTTGCGCTTTTTCTGACGGCGGACCAGCCGTTCGCCCAATATGTCCTGCTCGCTGAGCAGGCAGATCGCGTCGCTGGCAAAACCGTTCTCAATCGGCAGCACCGCCATGGCGACCGCGCCGCCATTGACCGCCGCCGCCTGTCCCAGCGCATCCTGCCAATGGTCGGCATTGACCAGCCGGTCCATGCCATGATCGCGCAGCAGCCCCGCCAGCCGGTCGCGCGCACCGATGGAGTAGCTGGCGATGATCATGCGGCGGCCCGACGCGCGCTGTTCGGCGGCATGCGCGGCGACGGCGGCATAGACATTGTCGCCGCGTGCGCGCTCGGCGGTGAAATCGCGCGCAGCGATGGTGCCCACGTCGATGACCGTCGAGGCTTCGGCTACGGCGTGCGGCGTGATGAGGTGGATGGCGCGCGCCTTGGCGGCTTTGCGCCACTCGGCGGGGGTCAAATAGAGGGTTTCGGGTGCCAGCGGGCGATATCCGCTCTGGTCGCCTGCTTCCGCCGCTGACCGGTTGGCGTGATAATCGGCAATGGCGTCAAAGCGGGCGGTGATCGCGGCGTCGCTGCGGTGCGCGCGCAGCACCGGCGTGGCGGGGTCGATATGGTCGAACAAGGTGACCAGCCGCTCTTCGAACAGCGGCAACCAATGTTCCATGCCCGATTGGCGGCGGCCCGCGCTGACCGCCTGATACAGCG
>JBEGPL010000105.1:0-2975 GCA_041181445.1 Pseudomonadota bacterium | reverse complement strand
CGGTGATCTTGTGCGCGGGCGGGATCGCAGGTCTGGACGACAGCAAGAAACTGAGCGCGCGGCGGCGCGGGGTGCTGGAGGCCGAAATCAAGGCGCGGTGCCGCTGGGCGGTTGGGCTGGCCGATGTCGCGGAGATCGACCGGATCAACATTTTGCAGGCGACAATGCTGGCGATGCGCCGCGCGGTCGATGCGCTGAATGTCGTGCCTGATGAGGTGTGGGTCGATGGTAACCGATTGCCATCATGGGATTATCCGGCACGCGCATTCGTTGGCGGCGATGCGATGCACCCGTGCATTTCGGCGGCGAGCATCATCGCCAAGGAGCACCGCGACCGGTTGATGATCGCCGCCGACGCGGTGCACCCCGGCTATGGCTGGGCAGCGAACAAGGGCTATGGTAGTGCGGCGCATCTGGCGGCTTTGCGGGCGCTTGGCCCGACGCCGCTGCACCGCCGCAGCTTTGCCCCGGTCGCGCAAATGCTGTTGCCGGTGCAGGATTTGGTTGCGGTACGGTAGCGGGAGCACAGCATGAGCACAGGATTCACCGCCGACGACGTCGGCGATCAGACCGGGCGCCGCTTTCTGGTCACCGGGGCGAATGCCGGGCTGGGGTTCAACACCTGCCGCGTGCTCGCGGCCAAGGGGGCGTCGGTCATCATGGCGTGCCGGTCGAAAGACAAAGCGAACGCGGCGATGGACGCGATCCGTGCCGAAATCCCCGATGCCAAATTGTCCTTTGCCGAACTTGACCTGGCCGACCTTGATCAGGTGCGCAAAGCCGCCGCCAAAATCCTGAAAGGCCCGCGCGTCGACGTGCTGGTCAATAATGCCGGCGTGATGATCCCGCCACGCACATTGACCGCGCAGGGTTATGAGCTGCAATTCGGGGTCAATCATCTGGGCCCATTCGCGCTGACCGGGCTGATCCACAGCCATGTCGATGACCGCATCGTCATCACCGCCAGTCTGGCGCACAAGGGTGGCAAGATGGATTATGGCGATCTGGGCGCGGAAAAATCATACCGCCGCGTCGCGCGCTATGAAATGAGCAAGCTCGCCAACTTGCTTCACATGTTCGAACTCGACCGGCGGCTGCGCGGTGCCGGGCGGGCGACGATGGCGGTCGGGTGCCACCCCGGCGTGGCGTTGACCGAACTGGTGCGCCATATCCCCGCGCCGCTGCGGTTGATGACGCCGCTGATGACGCCCTTTTTCAACAGCGCGGCGCACGGCGCTTGGCCGACGTTGCACGCCGCGACCGGCGCAGGCGTGGCGGGCGGCGATTATTATGGGCCGCAAGGACTGGGCGAAGTTTCGGGCAAATCAGGCAAGTCGCCATCGACGCGCACCGCGCGCAACCCCGACGCCGCGCGCGCGCTGTGGGACAAATCGGTCGAGTTGACCGGCGTCGATCCCGGAATCTGAACGTACGACGCATTTTTTTCGGCAGTGAGTCCGGCCCGCCACACCACCACCGGTTGAGTCCGCGCGAATCGCGGGACTCCATATGCTGTGGCAGACTCCTTTCGTTCTCATATCGTTAACCATATTGTGAGGCTTGCCGCCTAAGCTTTTGAACTTGACGGCGGACTCGCGCGGACTCACTCAGGGGACTTGTGCGGCGTTTCGGGGCGAAATCCGCAGCATCAAGGGGTTGAGCATGGGCGTCATGGAACGGGTTGGGCGGCGGGCGGGCAAGGCGGCGTTAATCGCGCCCGCGCCTGCGGATTTACCGCTCGACAGCATCATCAAGGGCGATTGCATCGCCGCGATGCGTGCATTGCCCGCCGCCAGCATCGACATGGTGTTCGCCGACCCGCCCTATAATCTGCAACTCGGCGGCGACCTCCACCGGCCCGATGGCAGCACCGTCGATGCGGTCGATGATGATTGGGACAAGTTCGACAGTCTGGCGGTGTACGACCGTTTCACCCGCGAATGGCTGGCCGAAGCGCACCGCATTTTGAAACCCGGCGGCAGCATCTGGGTGATCGGCAGCTATCACAACATTTTCCGCGTTGGCGCGGCGCTCCAGGATCAGGGATACTGGATCCTGAACGACATCATCTGGCGCAAGGCCAACCCGATGCCCAATTTCAAGGGCACACGTTTTACCAACGCCCACGAAACGCTGATCTGGGCGGCGACGGGCGAGAATGCGCGCTACACGTTCAATTACCGCGCGATGAAGACGCTGAACGACGAATTGCAGATGCGGTCCGACTGGCTGATCCCGATTTGCGGCGGTCAGGAACGGATCAAGCGCGGCGGCACCAAGGCGCACCCGACGCAAAAGCCCGAAGCCTTGCTCTATCGCATCCTGCTCGCCTGTTCGAACCCCGGCGATGTCGTGCTCGACCCGTTTTTCGGCACCGGCACGACCGGCGCGGTGGCCAAGCGGCTCGGCCGTCACTTCATCGGTATCGAGCGCGAGGATGACTATATCGCTGTTGCCGAGGAGCGGATCGCGATGGCGCTGCCGCTCGACGAAAGCGCGCTCAAAACCATGCAATCACCCACCGCCGCGACGCGCGTTGCGTTCGGCACCTTGGTCGAATGCGGGATGATAGCGCCCGGCACCAACGTGTCCGACGTCAAGCGCCGCTGGACCGCGGTGGTGCAGGCCGATGGGTCGCTGTGCGATGGCGGCGAACAGGGTTCGATCCACAAGGTCGGCGCGCGGGTTCAGGGCGCACCCAGCTGCAACGGCTGGACATTCTGGCATGTTGAACAGGCGGGCAAGCTGGTCCCGGTCGACATCCTGCGCCAGACGTGGCTGCTCGCCAACGAACCATGATCGACGCCGCGCCCGCCGCGACGCTCTACTGGCGTCCCACGGCCTTCATCGACGCGCCGTTCGGCCTTGACGGGCAGTTCGCCCGGCTGGCGGGCGGCGCGCTCTATTTTTCCGCATGGGACGTCACCGCGCGCATCGATGGACGGCGCACCGGTCAGTGGTTGATCTCCATCGAC
>JBEGPL010000104.1:0-3417 GCA_041181445.1 Pseudomonadota bacterium | reverse complement strand
TAGGAGTCTGGGCCGTGTCTCAGTCCCAGTGTGGCTGATCATCCTCTCAGACCAGCTAAAGATCGTCGCCTTGGTGAGCTTTTACCTCACCAACAAGCTAATCTTACGCGGGCTCATCCTTGGGCAATAAATCTTTGGGCTTGCGCCATTATCCGGTATTAGCAGTAATTTCTCACTGTTATTCCGAACCCAAGGGTAGATTCCCACGCGTTACGCACCCGTGCGCCACTAGACGTCCAACCGAAGTCGGGGTCTCGTTCGACTTGCATGTGTTAGGCATGCCGCCAGCGTTCGTTCTGAGCCAGGATCAAACTCTCAAGTTTGATGTCCGATGCTTCCCCGGTGGAATATCCCGAAAAGCACCGCTCATTTTTAGGAACCTGACTTACACAAATTGAAATGATGCATCCCCCGCGAACGGGTGATGAACCATTTCCACGTCATGGAAACGTGTAAGACATGCAGGTCAGGCTTGGCTTTTTAACCTGAGTTGCTGGCACCTAAAAGCTGCCAGACCCAGGGCCGCCGCCCACATGTCCCTTCATCGACAATTACAATGTCAAAGAGCACACCGAACAAAATACAGCGGACGACCTTTGTTCCCCGCTATCTCTATCGGGGGACAGGTGTCCGGTTATGTTGGCGACCGAGCGGGACGTGGCCAGATGGCTGAACCCCGTCGGTGGAGTGGCCTCTAAGCAGATGTTCGATTCGCGTCAACAACCTTTTTGCAATTTTGTTTCAAAAGATTCACAAGACCGGTGCAGGGTTGCCGCCGCGCCAAAGGACCAGATCGATTGACCGACACGCCGACCCTTGACCAGCCGCCGGGCCAGCCCGCCTTTGCTGACCGCGTAAAATCGGCGGTTTTCTGGCGTTCGGGCAGCCAGATTCTGGCGCAGATTATCACCTGGGGCACCACGCTGGCGGTCATCCGGCTGCTCGATCCGGCCGATTACGGCCTGTTCGCGATGACCCAGGTCGTGCTGACCTTCCTGAACTTCCTCAACGGCTATGGCTTTGCCAGCGCACTGGTGCAGGCCGAATCGCTCGACATGCACCGCGTGCGACAGGCGTTCGGACTGCTGATTCTGCTCAACGCCGCGCTTGCCGGGGTGCAGCTGATCATCGCCCCTTATGCCGCCGCCTATTATGGCCAGCCGTTGATCGCCGACCTGCTCCGCGTCCAGGCGCTGATCTTTCTCGCCACGCCGTTTATCGCACTGCCCGAAGTGATGATGAGCCGCAGCCTTGAGTTTCGTAAACAGGCATTCGTCAATCTGGCGGCGGCGCTGGCCGGCGGCGGCACCGCGCTTGCCTGTGCGCTGAGCGGGTTTGGCGTGTGGACACTGGTCTATGCCGCCGTCGCTTTGTTCTGGACCCGCGCGATCGGGCTGACGCTGGCGGCGCGCTTGCTGGTGTGGCCCAGCTTCAACCTGTCGGGCACCGGGTCGATCCTGATGTTCGGCGGCGCGATGCTCGCCAGCCACTTCTTCTGGCTCATCCAGACACAGGCCGACATCCTGATCGCCGGCCGCCGGTTCGACCCGCACGCGCTAGGCCTATATGCCGAGGCCTTGTTCCTCACCCAGATTTTCGTGTCAAAGTTCGTGCCGCCGCTCAACGAAGTCGCCTTTCCCGCCTATGCCCGCCTGCAAAGCGACCCGGCGGCGGTGCGCTGGTCGTTTCTGAAAGCGATGCGGCTGATCATGCTCGTCTGCGCGCCGCTCTATTTCGGCATGTCCGCCAGCGCGGCGCCGCTGGTTGCCACATTGTTTGGGCCGAAGTGGACGGCGATGGCGCCGCTCGTCGCCATCCTTGCGCTCGCCATGCCGCTGGGCACGCTGCACATATTGTTCGCGCCCGCAACGAACGCGATGGGCCGGCCGTTCGTCGCCGCGCGCGTCTCGCTGGTCGGGGCAATCCTGTTCCCCGCCGCGTTCATGATTGGCGTGCGTTATGGCCCTGCGGGGCTGGCGTGGGCGTGGGTCGCCGCTGCGCCGCTGTTGCTGGTCGCGGCCATCCAACTGTCGCGCCCGGTGCTGGGCATCGGCGTGCGCGACGTTGCGCGCGCCGCGCTGCCCGCACTGATCCCTGCCGCGGTGATGGGTGCGGCGGTGGCGATGGTCGACCGCGCGCTGATGTCCGCGCTCGCGCCGCCGCTGCGGCTGGCTTTGCTGGTTGGCATCGGCGGATTTATCTATGCCGCGCTGCTCTGGCTTTTTCAGCGGCGTGCGATTGACGAGGTCTTGGGCCTGCTGCGCCGTCGCAGTCCCGATCAACCGGCGATATAATCGCGCATCGCCGCCGCTTCGGCCTCGATCCGGTCGATGCGATATTTGACCAGATCGCCGATCGAGATAAAGCCGGTCAGCACGCCGTCATCGACCACCGGCAGGTGGCGGATGCGGCGCTGGGTCATCAGCGACAGTGCGCCCATCACCGCAGTACGCGATTCGGTCACCACCGGCGATTTGGTCATGACATCGTCAATCGTCCGGTCGAGCGCGTCGGGACCATAGGACGCCAGCAGCCGGACCAGATCGCGTTCCGAAAAAATGCCGACCACGCGGCCACCGTCGACCACCGGCACCGCGCCGATACGTTTGGCGGCGAGCAGGTCGATGACGTCGCGCACCGTTTGCGCGCGCGATGCGACCACGATGTCATGGCTTTGCCCTTGCAAGATAGCCGAAATTGTCATGCCTGCACCGCCTCCTTCCGCGCCGTCCCCGTTGCGGGGCTTTCCGCTTGCGTAACATGATTCGCGCAAAAGGCGAAGCCGCGCGCGCCGGGGGGTTGCCAGCGCCGCCACATCGGACCAAGGTTGCGGCCATGCTCCGCCCCTCGCCCCTTGACGACCCGCGCACCGCCGCCGTCGCGTGGAAACGATACCGCCGTCTGGTCGGCGGCATGGCGGGATTTGCGCTGGTCGCGGTTGTGGCCTCGCTCGGCTGGCTGCGCTGGTCGATGGGCACCGGCCTGTCGATCCATATGATGATCGCGACCGCGCTGGGCGTCGGCGCGTCGGTCATGCTGTCCGCGCTGCTGATGGGGCTGGTGTTCCTGTCGAGCGGCACCGGCCATGACGAAGCGGTCGAAGATCCGCTGGAAGGCGAGGGGGTGCAACCATGACCGATGCATCGCCGCAGGATTATGGCGACCCGATTTTGCGCGTCGTCCCGCAACCCGCCGACATCAACAGCAACGGCCATATCTTTGGCGGCTGGGTACTCAGCCAGATGGACATCGCGGGCGGCATCGTCGCCGGGCGCGCGGCACAGGGCCCAACCGCGACCGTCGCGATCGAAGCGATGCATTTCCACGCGCCGATATTGGTGCGCGACGTGATTTCGGTTTATGCGCGGGTCGAACGGCGCGGGCGCACGTCGATGGGCATCCGCATCGAGGTGATCG
>JBEGPL010000103.1:0-2500 GCA_041181445.1 Pseudomonadota bacterium | reverse complement strand
TCGGCCCGCTCTTGCGCCGCGCCGGCAGCGCGCCGAATTTTGCCAGACCGGGCAGGTCGAGGTCGAGCGCGCGTTCGCCCTTGGCCACCGCGGCGACCATCGTCGGCAGATTGTGATAGGCCTGCGGCCCGACGACGATATCGACCGTTGGCGCGCGGCGCGAAATTTCCGCGCCTTCGGCTTGTGCGACGCAGCCGGCGACCGCGATCATCGGCCGCGAGCCGTCGTCGCGTTTCATCCGGCCAATGTCCGAATAGACTTTCTCGGCCGCCTTTTCGCGAATGTGGCAGGTGTTGAGCACGACCAGATCGGCCGCCGCACCGTCGGCCGCGACCATACCCTCGCCGCTCAGCATTTCGGCCATGCGTTCGCCGTCATAGACGTTCATCTGGCAGCCAAAGGATTTGATATGGAATGTGCGCGGAGCGGGAAGAGTCATGGGCGCTTTATAGGCGAGACGCGAATACGGCGAAAGGGTTGAAAATCACCCCAGCCCGACCTTTGCCATGTGCGTGGCAATCGCCATGCGCACGGCATTCGCGATCATCTTGCGGTCATATGTCTCCAACTCGGGCAAAGCGTCGAGATAATGGATGGCAAGCGGGATCGTTCCACGCCGCGACAGGATGCGTTTGAAATTGTCGATGCCATGTTCGGTGCCGATCCACGCGACGGCGTCGGCATTCTGGCCATAATCGAGCAGCACGGGTTGAATGCGCACGCCCGGCGGCGGCGGCGAAACCGCCTGGAATAACGAGGCGCGAAACGGCAGCAGGCTGGTCCCCCGCCCCGTCGTCCCTTCTGGAAACAAGGTCACCGGGTGCCCCCGTGCCAGTTCACCGCGCAGCGTATGCGCCTGATTTTGAACGTCCTGACGCGCCTCGCGCGAGACATAGACGCTGTTGTTCTGATCGGCCAGCCATCCGACCAGCGGCACGCGTTCAACCTCCGCCTTGGCGACGAACGCTGAACGCGCCGCGCCGCCCAGCGCCAATATGTCCAGCCAGCTGACATGGTTCGACGCGAACAGCACGTCGCGGCGACGGCGGGTGCCGGTGGTCCGCACGCGCAATCCCGCGATCCAGCCAATCGCGTTCAGAAACGCCATCACCATCGGCGAAGGACGCCCGACGAGGCGATAAAGGAGATGCGGGACGATCAGAAAAATCAGCACGCCGACCATCGCCAGCAACCGGACGACGGCGCGCCAACCAATGGTGGCGCGGTCAGTCGCGCTTGCGATCGAGGGCGACGCCATACAGCTCCATCCGGTGGTCGACCAGGCGAAAGCCCAGCCGTTCGGCAATCACACGTTGCAATGCTTCCAGTTCGGGATCGACAAATTCGATCACGCGGCCGGTTTCGACATCGATCAAATGGTCATGGTGCGCCTCCGGCGCAGCCTCATAACGTGATCGGCCATCGCCAAAGTCATGGCGGTCAAGGATGCCGGCTTCTTCGAACAGACGGACGGTGCGGTACACCGTGGCGATGGAAATGCCGCTGTCGACCGCCGACGCGCGTTCATAGAGTTTTTCCACATCGGGGTGATCGGCCGAATCCGAAATGACCCGCGCGATAATGCGCCGCTGTTCCGTGATCCGAAGTCCCTTTTCATTGCAAAGTGCTTCAAGATCAATCCGGCCGGGCATGGGTCACTTTCGTTGGAGGACGTGCAGGATATATGCGCCCCGCGCGGCAACGGCAAGCGGGGGTTTGCCATTGGCGCGCCGCGAGGGTGCGATGCGGCCGCGAGGGTGCCCAACCGTCGCCCCTGTCCCTGAGACTGTTGCCCCTGCCCCTTACCGTCGCCCCTGCGCAGGCAGGGGCCGCTGTCGGTAATATGCCAGCGGCCCCCGCCTGCGCGGGGGCGACGATTGAGTCCCCGCCATTGCGGGGGCGATGATCAGGGTCGGTTTTATTTGCCCTTTTTGCGCCCGCCGCCACGGCCCTTTGTGCCAAGGCCAATCGCCTTGGCCAGCACGCGGCGGGTTTCGGCATAGTTGGGCGCGACCATCGGATAATCGGCAGCCAGGCCCCATTTCGCGCGATAGTCATCGGGCGTCATGCCGAAATGCGTCATCAGGTGGCGGCGCAGCATTTTCAGCTTTTTGCCGTCTTCCAGACACACGATATAATCGGGCTTGATCGACGCGCGGATCGACACGGCGGGCACCAGCGCCTCCGCGACCGGCGCGGGCGCGCCGCCCAGCGACGCCAGCGCGCCGTGCACATTGTGGATCAGCGTCGGCAGGTCGGCGATCGCGACGCTATTGTTACTGACATGCGCCGCAACAATATCTGCGGTCAACGTCGCCAGCATTTCGGCGGTTTCCAGTGAATCTGACATGTTTTTTTCCTTTTTTTCGTCATGCGACTTCTTGTGCCCGCCAAGCGGCTCCTACGCGGCAGGCGGGCGGACCCATGCCACCACCTGCGTGCAAGATCAAGGAAAGTCGTTACGCACTATAAAGGACACGTTTCATGGTAATGGCGTCGC
>JBEGPL010000102.1:0-7581 GCA_041181445.1 Pseudomonadota bacterium | reverse complement strand
ACAGCAAGGCATCCACGTGGCACGCGTCATTCGTGCGCGGATGGCGGGGGGCGAACCGCTGGCACCCTTTGCCTATCGTCATCAGGGGAGTCTGGCGACCATTGGGCGCAAGGCGGCGGTGGCCGATTTCGGGCGCATCCGGCTGCACGGCGCGCTGGCGTGGTGGTTATGGGGCCTTGTCCATGTCGGCTTTCTGGTTGGCGCACGCAATCGGGCGGCGGTGCTGGTCAATTGGGTTTGGAATTACTTCACCCTGCAACTGGGCATCCGGCTGATCACGACACCGACGCCGTCAGCAAATGTCGGCGCGGATGCGCCAACGATCATGTAAACGCTGCCCGTCGTCATGCGCCGCGCCGCACGACATCCTTCATCCGTTTCAGCATCGGCGCAACGACCGGCGTGGTCAGCATCGTGCTCGCCACCGCCATCAACAAGAGCGCGGTGAACGCCGCATTGGTGATGATCGCCTTGTCGAGCAGGATGTTGGCGAAGATGATCATGATCAGCGCCTTGGTCTGGAGCAGCCAGCCGATCAGTGCCGCCTCACCCTTTTGCCAGCCCAATATGCGGCCGGCAATCGCCACGCCCGCCAATTTGCCCGCGACAGCGGCGACCAGCAACAGCCCCGCCGCGCCGAACACTGCCAGCCCGCCGACGTCCCACTGGGTGCGAAGGCCCGTTGACAGGAAAAAAACCGGCATGATGGTCAGCAGCACCGTGTTGCGGAACCGGTCCATATTGTCATGGCCGAACCATGCCGCGTCGAGCACGACCCCGGCGAGGAACGCGCCGACCATGAAATGCAGCCCCGACCAGTCGCCCGCCAGTCCGCATAGCGCGAGCCAGATCACGCCGACGGACCAGCGATCGGCTTCACGCAGCCGCGGCATCAGTCGGCGAACAGCCCAGGCGGCAAGGGCAAAACCGACCAGAAACAATAATTGCCGCCCGATCCGTTCCCAGTCGAGCAGGATGAGTGCCAGCACGCCCCAGATGGCGATGTCATCCAGACTGGCATAACGCAGGATGCGCTGGCCGATGGGCTGGCGCAGAATCTCCAGCTTTTCCATCAGCAAAACCAGGATGGGAAGCGCCGTCACCGCACACGCCATGCCGACACCCGTCACCGCCTGCCAATGCGCGCCGCCGCCGCCGATCCAGCCGGGAAACCGGAGCAGCACCAGCGCCGCACCGGCGCCAAACAGCAGCGGCACGCCCAATGCCAGGCCGGACGTGATACCGGTTTCGCGGCGGTGCCGCCACGCTTCGCTGATGTCGAGCTCGATCCCGGCGATCCAGACAAACAGCATCACCGCCCACCAAGCGATGCCGTTGAGCGCCATGATCACATCGGGTTGAAAGACAAAGGTGTAATAAGCGGGAAAGGCCGCACCGAGCACACCCGGGCCCAGCAAAATGCCGCCGACAATCTGCACCACCACCAGCGGCGCCCAATAATCGATACGCAGAAAGTGCCAGACAAGCCATGGGACGGTGAAAATGATGACGAGCGCCAGCAGAAAAATTTCGGTTGTTGTCATGCCCCCCCCTTGCGCCGCGCACGACCGTTACGGCCCGCGCGTTGGGCACGCCCCCATATCAAGCGGATTGATGTGCGGCAATGCATGACCGGACATGGTCAAAATATGCCTTAACCTTGGCGGGCGTGCCTGTTGCAACGCGGGACAGCGGCGCGGTTAACCCGTTTTGCAAACGATCCGCGCCGCCGTTTCTGTTAGGCTGTCCGCATGAAAAAGTTTGCCCTTGCGCTCCCCGCATTCATCCTGGCGGCCCTCGCGGTCAGCGCCGACGGCCAGACCGCCGATGCACCCTTTCTGCATGTCGAGCGTGGCGCCGCGTTTGAAAGCCTTCAGGACGCGGTCGATTCGGTCGGTGATGGTCAGGGCACGATCCGCATTGCCAGCGGCGTGCATGGCGACTGCGCTGTTCAGACACAGGGGCGCATCGCCTTTGTCGCGGCATCGCCGGGCGCGGCCGTTTTCGATGGCGTGACGTGCGAGGGCAAGGCGGCGCTGGTGCTGCGCGGGCGCGGCGCAGTGGTCGACGGGCTGGTGTTTCAGAATATGCGCGTAGCCGACGGCAACGGCGCGGGTATCCGGCTGGAAAAGAGCAATCTCGACATCGTCAACAGCATGTTCCGTAACAGCGAGGAAGGGCTGCTGACCGCCGACGATCCCGCCGCGTCGATCCGCATCGACAAATCGACATTTTCGCGGCTCGGCCGCTGCGACCGCGGACTCAGCTGTGCGCACAGCGTCTATACAGGGATATTTGCCAAGCTGGTCGTGACGCGCAGCCGTTTTGAGAGGGGGACCGGCGGCCATTACCTCAAAAGCCGCGCGATCCGCGTCGACGTGTCGGACAACAGCTTTGACGATACACGCGGCACGACGACAAATTATATGATCGACTTGCCGTCGGGGTCGGTTGGCGCGATCCGGGGCAATGTTTTCGTCCAGGGCAAGGACAAGGAAAATTACTCGGCGTTCATCGCTGTTGCTGCCGAAGAGCGCAAAAATCCCTCCAACGGGCTGCTGATCGCTGACAATCGCGCGTCGATTGTGCCGGGGGTCGAGCGCCGGTCGTTCTTTGTTGCCGACTGGAGCGGGGCGAAACTGGCAGTCGGCGTGAACGACTTGGGTACCGGTCTGGCGGTTTATGAACGGCGATAAGGCAGACTAGGCCTCGCCGCGCGTTTCAATGAGCGATGCTGCGAGCGCCTCGGCAGGGGTCTTGCCGCCCCACAGGATGAACTGGAACACCGGGTAAAAACGTTCGCATTCGTCGATTGCGGTTTCGACCAGCGTTTCGGCGGCCTCGATGGTCAGCGCGTCGCCCGCGATCAGCGCGGCGTGGCGATACAATATGGTGCCGCTGCTCGACCAGAGTTCGAAATGGCCCAGCCACATTTGTTCGTTGATCAGGCTGAGCGCCTCGTGCGCGACGGTGCGCTTGTCGTCGACCACCTTGATGTCGGGAAAGGCAAGCAGCTGGATGACGCTGTCTTCCTGCCGCCAGATCGCGCGCAGTTCATACCCCGTCCATGACCCTTGGCATGTTGCGACCAGCTCGTCTTCGCTGACCAGTTCGTGCGGCCAGCCATGCGCCGCGAAATAGCTGCCCAGCATGTCGATGGGCGCGGCTTCTTCGTGACCGTCATCGAAAATATCGTCGCTCATGCGCGCCTGTTTGCCCCAATGTTGGCGGACCAGCGAGTCTGCTGCCGCTGGCCCGCCTATAGGCGTATTGGCGCGCGATGATAAGGCGCGGCGGCCTATTTGCCCGCTTTTGTTGTGGATGCTTTTGGCTTGGCAGCGGTTTTCGCGGCGGGTTTTGCAGCAGGGGCCTTGCCCTCCATCGCATCGAGCCGCTTGCTGAGCGCATCGGCGTCGGCGCGTGCGGTGGCGGCCATCGCCTTCACCGCTTCAAATTCCTCGCGGCTGACGAAATCCATGCCCGCGACCCATTCGCGTGCGCGCTCACGGATGTTGGACTCGGCCTCGCGCCCCGCGCCCGCAACCGTGCCGGCGACGCCGTTCAGCATCTTGGCGAGGTCGTCAAAAAAGCGGTTCTCTCTTTGCATCATCTTGTCCTTACTCAAGGGGTCTGCCCCTTGCCCGCGCTATAGTTGGGTGCTCGCGGCCGCCGGCACAAGGGTCTCGGCGTCGGGATTCGCACTGTTGATCTGCGACGTCAGGATTGAGGCAAAGCTGAGCCACACCAGATAGGGCACCATCAGCCAGGCCGCGGCGCTGCGGATGCGGCCAAAGGCAAAGGTGGTCGCGATGGCGGCGACCAAAATGCCCAGGATCAGCCATAGCCCCGCCGTCACCTGATGCGCGCCGAAAAATACCGGCGACCAGGCGAAATTGGCGAATAATTGCAGGAAAAACAGGCCCAGCGCCGTTCCGCGCGCCGCCGCCCCGCGCGCGTTCAAAATCATCGCGAGCGCCAGGCCCAGCATGGCATAGAGAATCGTCCACGCCACGCCGAACACCCAGCCCGGCGGTGTAATCGGTGGCAGGTCGAGCGCGTTGAACCAGCGGTTTGAATAGCCGCTGTTCGACAGGATGCCGATCGCGCTGCCGATCATGACAATCGCGGGCACCGTCACCAGCGCCCAGCGCAGATAGGACATCCGCAATTGGCCCTTGGTCGCCAATTCAGTCATATTTCGTCCCTTTTCGGGTTGATCGCCACCGCAGCTCCGTCTTTGCCGCTCAGCGCCAACGGGTCAAGCGCCGCGGCGATCAAAAACTCGACATTGCCCTCCGGCCCGGTAATCGGGCTTTGCGCAATTCCCGCCACGGTCCAGCCGCGCGCCGCCAGCCAGTCCGCGACCGCTTGGCATACGCGCGCATGGACGGCGGGATCGCGCACGACGCCTTTCTTGCCGATTTCCCCGCGTTCGGCCTCAAATTGCGGCTTGATCAGCGCGATCAGCCGCGCGCCCGGCGCGGCAAAGCCCAGCGGTACGTCGAGTACCTTGGCAAGGCTGATGAAACTGGCGTCGCACATGATCAGGTCGATGGGCTGCGGGATATGCGCGGGCGTCAGGATGCGGGCGCTGGTTTGTTCATGTACAATAACGCGCGGGTCCTGCCGCAATTTCCACGCGAGCTGGTTGGTCCCCGAATCGACGGCATACACCAGCGCCGCGCCGCGCGTCAGCAGCACGTCGGTAAAGCCGCCGGTCGACGACCCGACGTCAATGGCGACGGCGCCCGTGACGTCCCAGCCAAAATGGGTGAGCGCATGATCAAGCTTGATCCCGCCGCGCGACACCCACGGATGGTCGCGGCCCTTCAGGGTCAGACATGTGCCCGCGGCAAACATCTGCCCCGCCTTGTCGATTTTGCGGTCCCCGGCATAGACCAGACCGGCCAATATCAGCGCCTGCGCGCGCGTGCGGCTTTCGGCATGGCCCTGATCGACCAGCATCTGGTCGGCGCGCTGTTTACCCATCGTCAGCGCGCCGCCGCCCGGTCGGCCAACATGGCGGGCGTCAATATCTGCGGCAGAACTTCGGGCTGTTCGGCGCCGGCGCGATACCAAAGATAGAGCGGCACGCTGTTGCGGCCGTGCGCCGCAAGCGCGCGGGTGATCGCCGGGTCGCCATTGGTCCAGTCGCCGTAAAAGACGGCAACATCGGCGCGGCGAAACGCGGCGGCAGTGGCGTCACGTTCGATCGCGGCGGCCTCATTGACCTTGCATGTCACGCACCAGTCGGCGGTGAAGAACACAAAGACCGGTCGGCCCGCGCGCCGCGTCGCCGCAAGGGCCTCCGGGTTCCATGGCTGGGCATCGGTCAGATGATAGGGCGAGGGCGCAGGGCGCGGCGCCGACGCCGCAACAAAGGCCAGCGGCGCGATCAGCAATGGCACCATCGCCAGCATGATCCCGCCTGCTTTGCTCGCACGCTGGGCCCGCCCCGCCAGCCACAACGGCAGCAGCGTGAGCAACGCGGCGAGGATTGCGGTTACAAGCCCTGTTGCGCCCGCTTGCCGCCACAGCAGCCAGACAAGCGCCAGTACAGTCAGCGCCATCGGCAACGCCATCCAGCGGCGGAACGTGGCCATCCACGCCCCCGGGCGCGGCATCCGGCGTTGCAGCGCGGGCACGCAGGCGATCAGGGCAAAAGGCAGGGCAAGCCCCAACCCCAGTCCGCCGAAGATGGCCAACGCGGCGGGGGGCGGCAGCACGAGCGTCGCGCCCAGCGCCGCGCCCATGAACGGTCCGCTGCACGGCGTCGCGACAAAGGCGGCGAGTGCGCCGGTCAGAAATCCGCCGCGCGCGCCGTCATTTTGACCCGCGCGAACCCCGCCGAGCAGCACCGGCAATTCGAACAGTCCCGCCAGATTGGCGGTGATCGCGACGGCGAGCGCCAGCAGTATCAGCACGCTGACCGGGTGCTGTAACTGGAATGCCCAGCCGACCTGTTCGCCCGCCGCGCGCAGCGCCATCAGCGCAAGTCCGAGCGCCAGCGCCGTCATCACCGAACCGGCGGTGTAGGCCAGCGCATCGCGCCGCGCGGCGTGGGCATCGCCGCCGGCCCTCGCCAGGCTCAATGCTTTCAGACTCAAGATCGGAAAGACGCACGGCATCAGGTTGAGCAAGATGCCGCCGATCAGCGCGCCGCCCAGCGCCCACAGGAACAGGCTGATGTCCGACGGGCCATCGGGCGCGCGGGTCTTGACGGGGGGATTGGCGACCAGCCCGCGTTCCAGCATGAATTCCAGCCCGCGGCCATCGGCGTAGCGCAGGATTGCGCGGCCCGACGACAAAGCCGCCGCACTGGCAGGATCGCCAATCGCAGTTTCGACGATCAGCAGGTTTCTGAAGCTGACAAAACTCTGGTTCGCGCCCGCGCTCACCAGATGCGGTGTTTCGACGAACAGGTGCGGGTCGGTCATGCGCAGCGTTTCGGGCACGGGCAGCGCGATGCGAATGCGCCCGCCGACGATCTGGAAATGACCCTTGCTTTCGACCGGGCGGGGCAGGGCCATGCGCCATTGGTCAAAGCGCGCGCGGGCCGCCGCGTCGATCATGCCGTCGTCCGCGACCAGGGTGAGCGTGAGCACGCCCGCTTCGGGAACGCAAATCGCGTCGGTGCAGGCCAGCCAGCGGGCTTTGCCGATGATGGGCAGCAACGTGCCGCGCGCCACTGTTGGTGCGACGCGCACATCAGCGATCAGCGCATAGGGCGCTTCGTAAACATGGTTCATCAGCCCCGCGATCAGCAGCGTGTCGGGCACCGGATAGCGCGGCGGCGTGATCGTGACGCCGGGCGGCAATGTCCATTCGACCGTCAGGCCGACCCCGGCGTCGCCGCCGTTGATCCAATAGCCGTGCCAGCCCTTGGCAGGCGCCATGCTGATCGCAATCGCCGTGTCGCTGCCGGGAGCGGGCGCGCGGCTTTCGGCCACCAATGTCGCCGTGATGTTTGGCGGGCCGCCAAATCCTTGTGCATGGGCAGCGGTGCCAACCGGCAACGCCCACATCAACAGCAGCGCGTTCAGGATCAGCGCAAAACAGGTTCGCAAGACAGACATGCCTGCCCTATAGGGCAATAGAGCACGGCTTTGGGAGCAAAAGATGTTGGCGAAACATGCACGGCGGATGATGGCGGCGTTGCTGGCGATGACGCCAGTTGCGCTGGCGGCGCAGGCGGATCCGACCCCGGCACCGCCCAAGCTGATCATTGCGATTGCGGTCGATCAATTTTCCGCCGATTTGTTCGCCGAATATCGGCAATATTTCGCCGGCGGGCTGGCGCGTCTGGCAAGCGGGGTGGTCTTTCCTTCGGGTTATCAATCGCACGCCGCGACTGAAACTTGCCCCGGTCACGCGACGATCCTGACAGGCGCGCACCCCGCGCGCACCGGCATCGTCGCCAATAATTATTTCGACCTGAATACGCCGCGCGCCGACAAGCGCATTTATTGCATGGAGGATGAAAATGTCCCCGGCACCTCGTCCGACACCGGCAATTATGCGCCGTCGGTGACGCATCTCAAAATGCCGACTTTGGGTGACCGGATGAAGGACGCCAATCCG
>JBEGPL010000101.1:0-2600 GCA_041181445.1 Pseudomonadota bacterium | reverse complement strand
GGGGTCGGGGGGTGGGGGCTGTCGGACTGATTCTGTGTCAGCGGGACAGTCCCCACCCCAACCCCACCCCTAAAGGGGAGGGGCTCGCAACCGCACGCCAATTACGCCACAATGCGCAACGCAGGCAGCGTCGCAAAAGCCTTCATCAAGTCGCGTGCCGTCACCGCGCCGACGTGGCGGATGCCCAGCCCGAACAGCAGCCGCGCCGCATCGGGCGACCGTTTGGCCTCGATTGCCGCGATTAACCCGTCGACCGACTTTTCCTGCCACCCGTCGCGGCCGATGAGCGCATCGCGGTGCGTGCTTAGCCGGAAAATGTCAGCGGGGCTGTTCAGCCAGCCGAGCGCTATAAACTCGGCGATGCTTTTCTCCCCCAGCCCCTCGATATCGAGCGCGCCGCGGCTGACGAAATGCCGCAATCGTTCAAATTTCTGCGCGCCGCAGATCAGCCCGCCGGTGCAGCGCACGTCGACCTCGCCCGCCTCCGCAACCGCTTCGCTGTCGCAATCGGGACAATGATCGGGAAAAGCATAGGCGTCGCGCACCACGTCGCGCGTCAGATTCTCGACGATTTGCGGGATGACGTCGCCCGCGCGCTGGATGACGACGCGGTCGCCGGGGCGCACGCCCAGCCGCGCGATCTCGTCGCGGTTGTGCAGCGTCACGTTCGACACGACGACGCCGCCGACACTCACCGGGGTCAGCCGCCCCACAGGGGTGAGCTTGCCGGTGCGACCGACCTGAATGTCGATCACCTCCAGCGTGGTTTGCGCGCGTTCGGCGGGAAATTTATGCGCGATCGCCCAGCGCGGCGCCTTGGCCACGAAACCCAGCCGCGCCTGCCAGTCGCGCCGGTCGACCTTATACACCACGCCGTCGATGTCGTACGGCAAGTCGGCGCGCGCCGCCTCTATGCCCCGGTAATGCGCCAGCGCGTCATCGGCCCCGGCGCAGCGGACGAGCAGCGGCGACACCGGCACGCCCCACGCGGCAATCGCCGCCATCACGTCGGCCTGCGTGGCGCCGGGCAGGTCCGAAACCTCGCCCCAGCCGTGCGCCAGAAAGCGCAGTGGCCGCGCAGCGGTAACGCTGGCGTCCTTTTGCCGCAGCGACCCGGCGGCGGCGTTGCGCGGGTTGGCGAAGGGTTTTTGCTGCACTTCATGCTGCGCAGCATTGAGCGCAGCAAAATCACCCTTGCTCATATAAATTTCGCCGCGAATTTCGAAGATTTCGGGGATCGTCGTCGCCCCCGCGAAGGCGGGGGCCGTTGGCAGACCAGGCACAAGGACGACAGCGGCCCCTGCCTGCGCAGGGGCGACGGATAGGCTCTGCGGCACATCCGATATCGTCCGCACATTCGCCGTGACATCTTCACCCACGCTGCCGTCGCCGCGCGTCGCGGCTTGCACCAGCACGCCATTTTCGTAGCGCAGTGAACAGGACAGGCCGTCGATCTTGTCCTCCGCCGTCAACGCGACCGGTTCGTCGTCGGCAAGGTTCAGGAAGCGCCGCACCCGCGCGACAAAATCGCGCACATCATCATCGGCAAAGGCGTTGTCGAGGCTCATCATCCGCACCGCGTGCGCGACTTTGGACAAGGGCGACGCCGCGACCGCCGCGCCGACCAGCATGTTCGGGCTGTCGTCGCGGATCAGTGCCGGGAATGCCGCTTCGAGTTCATTATTGCGCCGCACCAGCGCGTCATAATCGGCATCGCTGATCTCGGGCGAATCATCGGCATGATAGCGTGCATTATGATGCGCAATCGCCCGCGCCAGCCGCATCAGCTCGTTCGCGGCGTCGGCTTCGGACAGGGATGCGGGGTCAGTCATTGGCAATCCTGGCCAGCCTTGATCCGATCAGACTGTATACATCATCCTTTGACGAATCACGTTTTGCAACAGCAACAATCAGGATGATGAGCCGCGCATCTTGCACGACATAGATCAGTCGATATCCTGCGTCGCGCGCCTTGATGCGATAGGCGTTGGAATGTCCGCGCAGCTTGGCGCTCGCGACCTTTGGGTTGTGGCACAGCTTTTCAAGCTTTTTGACGAACTGCCGCTTGATCGACGGGTCCAGTTTCTTCCACTCGCGCTGCGCCTCGGGCGCAATCTCAATCGCGTAGGTCATCCAGCGTAACCGGAATGGCCTCTCCCATATTTGCCAGCCGCTTTTCGACCAGGTCGCCGTCGCGGATATCTTCAAAAAGGTCGTTGATATGCTCCCACACCTCGGGCGAGATGACATAGGCGACCGGCCGATTGCGGTTGAGGATCGCGACCTGGCGCTTGCGTGCCTCCGAAATCACCGCAGCGGGGTTCTTTTTCAGGTCGCTGATGCTGACCCCGACATCGGCGAGGATCGGGATGATCGCTTCGGGTTTGAAGGGCTGATTCATGACCTGATTATAGGTCTTTTAGATGGTCTTGTCAAAGGTGCGGCTATGAACGTCGCGTGGGCACGCCCTCACACCGCCTCCAACAACCGCGCCGCCTGCGCCCGCGCTTCGTCGGTCACTTCTGCGCCTGACAGCATCCGTGCGATTTCTTCGCGGCGGTCGGCGGCGCTGAGCGCGTGGACGCTGGTGCGCGTCACCG
>JBEGPL010000100.1:0-2570 GCA_041181445.1 Pseudomonadota bacterium | reverse complement strand
TCCTGGATGGCGATGGTCAGCGTGGTGACCGCTGTATCACCGTCGCCGTCGCGCAGGGTATAGGTAAAGGTGTCGGAAACGCCGCCCGCCGTGCCCGCATCGCGGACATAGCTATAGCTGCCATCGGCGTTCAGCGTCAGCTTGCCATAAGTGCCCTGGACGACGGTGCCGACCGTGCCTGCGCTGATCAGCACCACACCGGTGTTGCCCGCCGCAACCCCCGCAACCGCCGCGCCATCGGCGCCCGGCGTGTCCTTGCCGCCGTCGGCTTCGGCGTCGGTGATGACATTGCCGGTCGCAGCGGCAAAGCTGCCCGCCGCAACGCTGTCCGTGTCGGCAACCGCCCGGGGCGCATCGTCGATGATTGCGATGGCGAGCGTGCCATTTGCCGGATCATTGTCGAGGTCGGTGACGGTGATCGGAAAGGTGACCGTCGAACCAGCGGTGTTCAGCGTATTGTCGACCAGCGTATAGGTATAGGAAATCGAGCCCGCACCCGTCGCCGCGTTGAAACTATAGGCCGTGATCGTCAGCGTGCCGGTCGCGTCCGACACAATTGTCTGCGGCAACGCGCCGGGGGTCAGGGTCACGCCGCCGATGGTGACGCTGCTCACGCCGTCGGGCGAACTGAACGTAATGCTGCTGGCCGTCGTTTCGGCGCCGCTGACGAAATTGGAACCCGCCGATTCGCCGCCGCGCGGCGGCAGGTCGCTTTCGGTGACCTGTGTGCCTTCGCCGATGGTTGGGACAAAGGTGATGACCGCCGGGCTGTCGCCGATGCTGATCGTCAGCGTCGCGGTCGATTCGTCGCCGTCGCTGTCGAGGATGCGATAGCTGAACACATCGTTGACGCCGCCGGGCGTGTTGGCGCTGCGCGTGTAGGTATAGGTGCCATTGGCGGCAAAGGTCAGCGTGCCATACTGCCCGGTGATCGTCGTGCCGGCGGCACCGAACGCGCCCGCCGAGCCCGCGCGCATGCCGGTCAGCACCGCCGTGTCGGCACCCAGCGTATCGGCGCCCGCCGTGCCGCTGGTGGTGCCGACGCCGGTCAGCACATTGCCGCTTTCGGGCGTAAAGGTGCCGCCCGCGACCGCGTCGGTGTCATTGCGCGCAACGGGCGCATCGTCGATGATGTTGATCGTCAATTCGGCCGACGCGACGTCGCCGTCACTGTCGGTCACGACAACGGCAAACACATCCATCGGATTGGTGTTGGCGTTGCTGTTGTCGGCCAGGCGATAGGTATAGCCATAATTGCCCGGCGCGATGCTGGTGATGGTCAGCACGCCCAGCGACGTGGCGAAGGTCTGACCCACGGTGGTGATCGCGGTGCCGTTGAGCGTGATCGACCGCAAACCGTCGAGCGCTTCGAACACGATCGCACCCGAAGTGGCTTCGCTGTCGGCGGCGCTGTTGCTGCCCGGCGATTCGGTGCCGCGTGCGGGCAGGCCCGCTTCGTTCACCGACGATGTGGCTTCGACAGCGCCCGACGGATTGTCGGGGGTGATGATGATCGTCGTCGGTTCGCGATCGACAATGGCCGGGATGATTTCCTCGACGCGGGGCTGGCCAAAGGCGAGCGCGGTCGGCGGCAACAGATCGCCCAGATCGAACGGGTCGCCGATGGCGCCTTCGGGGTCGGCGAAATTGCCGCCGGAGCTGCGGTTGCCCGCCGCCGGGGTAAAGTTGAATTCGATGTTGAGCAGGTCGGCGACGTTGGTTGCCGGGACGACAAGGCCCGCCAGCTGAATGTCGGGGACGTTGACCGCGCCGTTGGGGATGACCAGTTCCTGCCCGTTCGGCAGCGTAACCACCAGATCATTGCCAACCACGCGCAGGTCGCTCAGTTCAACGCCGTCGGGCAGGACAACCTGGCCATTGGCATTGGTCAGCAGCACCGATTGCACGACGATGGGGGCCAGCATTGCCGCCGGGGTCGCGCTCGCCATCAATTCGGGCGCGGCCTTGGCCGACTGTCCGCGCATCGGATTGGCCGTGGCGGCCGCGGTGTCCGCAGTCCCGTCCTGACCAAAAGCATCGCGGTTGTGGCTGTCAAAATTATCCATCGCAAGCATTCCCCAAAGAACGACGCTGCCGGACCACAGAGTCCGGGCGGCAATTCCTAACCATGTTTGCGACCGGCGTCGGCTCTATGGCCAGCGTCCAGACCCGAATTAAGACATAATCTTTCGCGGCATGGCAAGCGCGTTAACGCATATTTTACCACCGTAATTGGCCCTGTGAGCCGGATCACAATGGCGGATTTGCGGGCGTATCGCCCTGTTCTGCCTTTACTTTTTGTTCACCATCCTGGCGGAAGCGGCGGGCGCGTTTACCCCGTTTCGGGACGATTGTGATGCAGAATCACCACAGTTTCGGCGGTGCGGAAGGGGGTTTTGCGCGCGAATCCGGCCGGGGCGCCATTGGCCGTTCCCGAGTCGCGGCGGCGGCGGCAGCCGACAGCTAACCGATTCGCAAGGCTGGCAAATTAACCCGCGAACGCGCCGCCGTCCCGCCCTGGATCAATGCAAATCGATTGCGTTTCAACGGCCGTTCAACCGGGCAGCAAC
>JBEGPL010000099.1:0-6301 GCA_041181445.1 Pseudomonadota bacterium | reverse complement strand
GGTGCCGCGTCAGGTGCGCGGCCATAGGTGGGGCTGGGGGCGATGCTGGCAGCCGCAGCGCCGATCAGCGCCGCACGCGCATCGCACAGGAGATTGTGCGCCGTGCCATACCCGCGCCGCGCGACAAAATCGGCGGCGCGGTTGCCTGCCACGACCGGCTGGTCAAAACGCGTCGCCGCGTCGTCCGGACGCAGCGCCGCGAGCGCCCCCGCTTCGGTGCCATCGGCGGCAAAGGGCTGAACGAAATATTCGCCATGCCCGCCTTCGACCACCACCAGGCATGCCGCGCCGCACTGGCGCGCGATCAGGCCCAGGCTGTTGAAACCGTCGACGGGAACGCCCCAGCCATAGGCCAGCGCGCGCGCCGCCGAAATGCCGACGCGCACGCCGGTAAAGCTGCCCGGCCCGCACCCGACACGGATATGATCGGCGCGCCCGCCGCCCGCCAGCGCGGCAATCGCGGGCAACAGCCGTTCGGCGTGGCCGCGGTCGATGACCGCATGATGATGGGCGATCAAAACGCCGTCATCGGCCAGCGCCACCGAACAGGCGGGACCCGACGTGTCGATGATCAGCGTGCGGGTCACCAGCGTGCCTGTGTCACACGACGCGGTTGAACCGGTCGAACGCCGGGCGCGGGCTGCGTTCGAAAATGCTCGCCGGGTCGCCATAGCCCAGGGTCGAGATGAAATTGCTCTTCACATGGGGCGTGTCGGCAAAAAAGGCGGCATCGACCGCATCATTGGCAAAGCCCGACATCGGCCCGGTATCGAGCCCGACCGCACGCGCCGCCATGATGAAATAAGCCCCCTGCAGCGAACTGTTGCGGAACGCCGTCGCGCTGGCCAGCGCGTCATTGCCGACGAACCAGCTGCGCGCGTCGGCATGCGGGAACAGGTCGGGGAGTTGTTCGTAAAAGGCCATGTCCATGCCAATGATCACGCTCACCGGGGCACTGCGGATCTTGTCGCCATTGGCGGGCATGCAACACGCCGCCAGCTTTTCCTTGGCTTCGGCACTGGCGCACCAGACCAGCCGCGCGGGCAGGCAATTGGCCGACGTCGGGCCGAACTTCATCAATTCCCAGATGGCATCCAACTGCGCCGCCGACACCGGCGTGTCATGATAGGCGTTGTACGTCCGCGCGGTGCGGAAAATCTGGTCGAGTGCATCGGCACCCAGCGGTTCGGCCATGGTCATTGCTCCATATCAGGTCAGGAAATGCGGCACACTATACCGCGTGGACGGCGGTCACTTCGGGCACATAATGTTTCAGCAGCGATTCGATGCCGTTCTTCAGCGTCGCGGTCGACGATGGGCAACCGGCGCACGCGCCCTGCATTTTCAGATAGACATTGCCGCGGTCGAACCCGCGATAGACAATATCGCCGCCGTCATTCGCCACCGCCGGGCGCACCCGCGTTTCGATCAGTTCCTTGATCTGCGCGATGATGTCGGCATCCTCGGGATTGTCGGCCATGCCATCATCGTCGGCGGGAACGAAGATGTCGGCGGCGCTGCCCGGATTGAACAATGGCATGTCGGCGACAAAATGATCGAGTATGATCGCGAGCACATCGGGCTTCAGATTGCCCCAGCTCGCCCCCGGCGCCGCGGTAACCGAGATGAAATCACGGCCGAAAAACACGCCGGTGACATCGCCCAGATCGAACAGCGCCTGTGCCAGCGGCGACGCAGCCGCTTCCTCCGGCGCCGCAAAATCGCGCGTTCCCGCGCTCATCACGGTGCGTCCGGGCAGAAATTTGACCGTCGCGGGGTTCGGGGTCGATTCGGTTTCGATCAGCATGGCCCCCATGTGGTCCGTCGCGCCGCCTTGTTCAAGGCGCAAACTGGTGCCGCGCCTTGTTCAAGGCGCAAACGGGCAGCGCCACGCGGGGGCTGGACCTTTGGCTTGCTTTGACGCTAAAGCCGCGCGCGACTGCCAGGGCCGGTATAGCTCAGCTGGTAGAGCACCTGATTTGTAATCAGGGGGTCACGGGTTCGATTCCTGTTGCCGGCACCAGTTTTTCAGAATGAGGACGCACCATGGTCGACGCCCAGATGTTTCGCGATGCCATGGGGCGGCTCGGCGCGGCGGTGAACATTGTCACCACCGATGGCCCGCACGGCCGCCACGGGCTGACCGCATCGGCGGTCTGTTCGGTGACCGACAGTCCGCCAACGCTGCTCGTCTGCCTCAACCGCACCAGCGGCTCCTACCTGCAATATAGCAGCAACCGGGTGATTGGCATCAATGTGCTGGCCAGCGGGCACGAGGATCTGGCGATGCGCTTTGCCAAATCATCGATGGAGGCCGACGAACGCTTTGCGGCGGGCGACTGGACAACGGCCGAAACCGGCGCGCCGCTGCTGTCCGACGCGATGGTCGCGCTCGACTGTACGGTCGAACAGATTGTCGAGGTCGGCACGCACAGCGTGTTCTTTTGCATCGTGCGCGCCGTGCGTTTTGGCGACGGCCGCGAAAGCCTGATTTATCAGGGCCGCGCCTTCCACACGATTCCGATGACGGCGGGCGGGGGGTAAGGGACGCCACCGCCCTTTCCAGACGTTCGTCACCCTGAACTTGGTTCAGGGTCCATGGCCTGACAGGTCCGCAAAAGCGACGTCAGCGGGACCCAACGGGCCATGGATGCTGAAACGCGTTCAGCATGACGACGCGTAAAAACCGTTGTCACCGCGCATTGACGCCGCGCAATTCACCGCGAATTGTCGCCGCACCATGACCTTATGGGTTGAAAGTAGGGGGTTTCTGTTGCCCGGCACCCCCCAAGCCGCTGGTATCCGATTCTGTTGCCCGGTTCGGTCCGAACCGCGCTCTCTTTGAATAACTGTCGGCCGTGAGGCCTAATGGTTATGCAGCCAGAGCGAGTGCTTCATTGTCATTGGCACTTATGGGTTTTGAGCCTTGAACGGGTTACTCAGCCCGAGCAAAAACATCGTCTTTGAACACACGTCGATCCTGGTTCGGCCCCGTCAACATCCAGCCCGCACAGGTGTGCGCGCTGGTTGATGGTGGAGCCGCCGGGTACTGCCCCCGGGTCCGCTGTGTCTATTTCACGACATCATTTATCGCCATATCCGGACGAGTCCGGCACCCCATATATAGGCGAAGGGGCCGCCCCTGAAAAGAGGCGACCCCCATGCCATGCCCGAAAATCGCTTATTTCTTGAGCGAATCGCGGATTTCGGTGAGCAAATCGACTTCGCTGGGGCCTGCGGCCGGCGGCGGCATCATCTTGTTCGCCTGACGCACGATCAGGAAGATGACAAAGGCCAGAATCAGGAAATTGATCAGCGCGGTCAGGAAACTGCCATAACCCATCACGGCAACGCCCGCTTCCTTCGCCTTGGCCAGCGTCGACACATCTTTGCCCGCTGCGTCGCCCAACACCCAGAATTTATTGGTGAAATCGACACCGCCGGTGATGGCGGCGATAACCGGCATGATGACATCATCGGTCAGCGAACTGACGATTTTGCCGAATGCGGCGCCGATGATGACACCGACAGCCAGATCGAGGACATTGCCCCGTGCGATAAATGCTTTGAATTCTCCAAACATGTACGACCCTCCATTGCCTTGGTAAATCAAGGATTAACAGGCTATGCCCCGCGCTTGCCGATTGCAAGCGGCGACAACACTTCCTACCTTGGTGGCATGACGCCGAATCCGGGGGCTTTTCGGTTCGGCGCACCCGCTTTGATGGAGACGCCGTTATGACCACTTCGCCCCTTCGCTGGATGATCCTGCCCATCGCCGCCGTGTCGCTGTCGGCATGCGGCATCAACAGCGTGCCGACCAAGGAAGAAGCCGCCAAGGCGAAATGGGCAACGGTGCAGGCTGCTTACCAGCGCCGCGCCGACCTGATCCCCAATCTGGTGGCCTCGACCAAGGGCGCGGCGGGATTTGAACAATCGACGCTGGAGGGCGTGGTTCAGGCGCGCGCCTCGGCGACACAGGTCAAGCTGGACGCCGGTGACCTTAACGACCCGGCCAAGGTCGAGGAATTCCGTCAGGCGCAGGGCAATGTGTCGTCGGCGCTCGGGCGGTTGATGGTCACGGTTGAAAATTATCCGACGTTGCAAAGCCAGGCGCGCTTCGCCGACCTGATGGTCCAGCTGGAAAGCAGCGAAAACCGCATCACCACCGCGATCGGCGACTATAATGAAGCCGTGCAGGATTATAATACCACCATTCGCACCTTCCCCGACATCATCGGCGCCAAGATCATCCATGGCGCGAGCCCGATGACGACGTTTGAAGCAATCACGCCGAACGCCAATGTCGCGCCCACGGTCGATTTCGGAAAGCAATAATGCGGTGGGGCCTTCGCCCTTTTCTGGCGCTGTTGGCGACGGCATGGGTGGCGCTTTTTGCCCTGCCCGTCGTCACCCACGCGCAAGACTTCCCCAAGCTCACCGGCCGCGTCGTCGATGCTGCTGAACTGTTGACCCCCGCCGACGAGGCGTCGATTGGCGCGTCAATCGCGCTGATGGAAACGCGCACCGGACACCAGCTGGCGGTCGCGACGGTGCCCGACCTGCAGGGTTATGACGTCGCCGAATATGGTTACAAACTCGGCCGCGCTTGGGAAATCGGCGACAAGACCCGCGACGACGGCGTCGTCTTTCTGATCGCCCCGAACGAACGGCGCATGCACATCGCGGTTGGCTATGGACTCGAACCGACCTTGCCCGACGTGCTGGCCGGGCGGATCATCCGCGACACCGTTACGCCCGCGTTCAAGGCCGGTGATTATCCCGGCGGGGTCAAGGCGGGCGTGGCGGCGATCATTGAACAGATTGAACTGCCGCCCGAGGAAGCCGCCGCCCGCGCAAAGGCTGTGGCCGAAGAAGCGCGGCAAGCCGAGGACGTCGACGGCGGCGACGTCATGCTTGCGCTGTTCTGGATCGCGATCATCATTTTCTTCTTTGTCCTGCCAACAATTCGCGCGATGCGGCGCACTGGGCGCAAATATCGCGGGCGGCGCGGCCCGTGGGGCGGCCCGGTCATCATCTGGGGCGGTGGCGGCGACAATCACCGCAGCGGCGGCGGTTTTGGCGGCGGCAGCAGCTGGGGCGGCGGCGGCGGTTTTGGCGGTGGCGGCGGTTTTTCAGGCGGCGGTGGCTCGTTCGGGGGCGGCGGCGCCTCGGGCGGCTGGTAGGATGCGAACATGAAACCCCGCGCCAAAATCCTGACCCTTGACGACCATGACCGCGTCACCGCCGCTGTCGCCTTTGCCGAGGGCCATACCAGCGGTGAAATTGCGACGGTCGTCGCCGGCCGGTCGAGCCGCTATGCCGACATCGCGCTGTGGTGGGCGCTCGGCATCGGTTTGCTGGCGCTCGCGGTCGTGCTGGGTTTTGCCGATTTTTACCGCAGTCTTGCGCATTGGGCCTTTGGCGACTGGGGCGCCGAATTGTCGCCGGCTAGCGAGCGGGCCTTGCTGTTTTTCTTTGTCGTCGCCAAGGCCGGGGGCACGTGGGTGATCCTGCTCTGGCGGCCGTTGCGGCTGTGGCTGACCCCGCGCGCGGTGAAGCGCGAACGTGTGCGGCAGGCGGCGATCGACGCGTTTCGCGTCGGCGTGGAGGCGCGCACCACGGGGCGCACGGGCGTCGTCGTCTATCTGTCGATGGATGAACATATGGCCGAAATTGTCGCCGACGCCGCGATCCACGGCAAAGTCGCCGACGCGGTGTGGGGCGACGCGATGGTCGCGCTGGTCGACGCCGCGCGCGATGGCCGCCCCGGCGACGGCATTGTTGCGGCGGTGCGCCAGATCGGTGCCATATTGGCCGACCATTTTCCGCTTGGCGCGCACGACCATAATGAACTGCCCGACCGGCTGGTCGAATTGTGAGCGGCGGCGAGGGTGACGGCAATCACGATGACGCGGACGCGCCCGTCGAAATCATGTGGCAGGGCCGCTTTGTCACCGCCAAGCGGCAGGGAAGATGGGAATATGTCAGCCGGTCGCGCGGGATTCAGGCGGCGGTCATATTGGCAATCGACGACGCCGCCGACGGCCGCCACATCCTGTTGGTCGAACAGTTTCGCGTGCCGCTGGGCATGGCGTGCATCGAATTGCCCGCCGGGCTGGTCGGTGACGATGTCGCGGGCGAAGACCCGGCCATCGCCGCCGCGCGTGAGCTGGAGGAGGAAACCGGCTATCGCGCGGCGCAGATCGACAATCTGGGGCGCTATTACAGTTCGCCCGGCATGGTCAGCGAAAGCTTTACGCTGGTGCGCGCGACTGACCTGACCAAAGTCTCCGAAGGC
>JBEGPL010000098.1:0-3816 GCA_041181445.1 Pseudomonadota bacterium | reverse complement strand
CCTGGCCCAGGCGGTCATCCTTTGCGCCTATGAATGGTCAAAGGGTCAGGCAGAGGCGCTGGCGATGCCACCCGCCGTCGACATGGACCCGCCCGCGCCGCCTTGCCAATGTTCTCGCCCAGTTGCGGGCGCACCAGGACGATGACGGGCATCCTTCGAGACGGCACTTCGCTTGCGCTCAGCGCCTCCTCAGGACGAACGGATACTCCCAAACCCCGTTCGCCCTGAGGAGCGGTCGGTGCTGAGCTTTGCGAAGTGCCGACCGCGTCTCGAAGGGTCGTGCCACGGCGCGCAAGCCGCTGGATGGCAGACCAATCGCCCGCAATCAGCGCCTCTTTTTTCGCGCGCGTCCAGCCCTTGATGCGACGTTCAGCGGTCAGCGCCTCATGCCGCGTCGCGAATTCTTGCGACCAAACGAGGTCGACCGGTCGCCGCGACAACGTATGGCCGGGCATCACGCCGTGTTGATGCTGACCGATGCGCTTTTCGAGATCGTCCGTGTGCCCAGCGTAATAGGACTGGTCGGCGCAGCGGAGGAGATAGGCCCAGAAACTCAATGTTCAGCCTTCGCGCGGGGCGGCGGCGCTGATCGTCGCGGCGAATTCCTCGAAATCGCGGGCTTCGGTGAAGTCGCGATAGACGCTGGCGAAGCGGATATAGGCGACGCTGTCGATGCCTTTCAGCGCCTCCATCACCATTGCGCCGATTTGCGATGCGGTCGTTTCGCTTTCGCCCGATGTTTCCAGCTGGCGCTGGATGCCCGACACCAGCCGCTCCATCCGCGCGGGCTCGACCGGGCGTTTGCGACACGCAATCGCGACCGAGCGCATCAGCTTGTCGCGCTCGAACGGTTCGCGGCTGCCATCGGCCTTGAGCACGGCAACTTCGCGCAATTGGACGCGTTCAAAACTGGTGAAGCGCGCGCCGCAATCCTCGCACTGGCGTCGCCGCCGGATCGCCGCGCCATCCTCGGTCGGGCGGCTGTCCTTCACCTGGCTGTCTTCGTGGCCGCAATAGGGGCAGCGCATCGATGATCAGCCCTGATAGATCGGGAAACGTTCGCACAGCGTCCGGACGCGCAGCTTGACGTCGGCCTCTACTGCCGCGTCGCCATGTTCGCCCTTGGCCGCCAGCGCATCGAGCACGTCGGCGATCATGTCGCCAATATCCTCGAACTCGGCGATGCCAAAGCCGCGGGTGGTGCCTGCGGGTGAACCGACGCGGATGCCGCTGGTCTTGACCGGGGGCAGGGGATCGAACGGGATGCCGTTCTTGTTGCAGGTGATCGCCGCGCGTTCCAGCGCCTCGTCCGCGTCGCGGCCGGTGATGCCCAGCGGACGCAGGTCAACCAGCGCGAGATGGGTGTCGGTGCCGCCCGCGACCAGATCGGCCCCGCGCGCCTTCAACCGCGCCGCCAGCGCCTGCGCATTGGCGATGGTCGCCTTGGCATAGTCCTTGAACTCGGGGCGCAGTGCTTCGCCGAATGCCACCGCCTTGGCGGCAATGACATGAACCAGCGGGCCGCCTTGCAAGCCGGGGAACACCGCCGAATTGATCCGCTTGGCGATGGCTTCGTCATTGGTCAGCACCATGCCGCCGCGCGGGCCGCGCAATGTCTTGTGCGTCGTCGTGGTGACGACATGCGCGTGCGGCAACGGCGAGGGGTGGGCGCCGCCCGCGACCAGCCCCGCGAAATGCGCCATGTCGACCATCAACAGCGCGCCGACATCGTCGGCAATGGCGCGGAAGCGGGCGAAGTCGATGACGCGCGGATAGGCCGACCCCCCCGCGATGATCAGCGACGGGCGATGTTCGCGCGCCAGCCGTTCGACCTGATCAAAATCGATCAGATGGTCTTCGGCGCGGACGCCATATTGGATGGCGTTGAACCATTTTCCCGACATCGACGGCGCCGCGCCGTGGGTCAGATGGCCGCCGGCATCAAGGCTCATCCCCAAAATGGTCGCGCCGGGTTTGGACAGCGCCAGCATGACCGCGCCGTTCGCCTGCGCCCCCGAATGCGGCTGAACGTTGGCAAAGCCGCAGCCAAACAAGGCCTTGGCGCGCTCAATTGCCAGCGATTCGACGGCATCGGACGGCGCGCAGCCCTGATAGTAACGCCGCCCCGGATAGCCTTCGGCATATTTGTTGGTGAAGACCGACCCTTGGGCGTCGAGCACCGCTTTTGACACGATGTTTTCCGACGCGATCAGTTCGATCTGATATTGTTCGCGGTCGAGTTCGGACGCGATTGCGGCGGCAACATCGGGGTCGGTTACCGCCACGCTGTCGGTGAAATAGCCCGCTGACTTGATTGCTGCCGGGGGGTCCATAAGGGTGGTCGACATGGGCATGAGCTCCTTCAGCAGGCAGGGGATGAGAGTTTGGCGACGCGGCCAACGTGGCGGCCGCCGGCAAATTGCGCGGTCAAAAAGGCGGTGAGGCAGTCCTGTGCCATGTCGAGCCCGATCAGACGCCCGCCCATGGCGATGACATTGGCATCATTATGTTCGCGCGCCAGCCGCGCCGACAGCGGTTCGCTGACGAGTGCGCAGCGGCACGCCGGATTGCGGTTGACGGCCATGGATATGCCGATGCCCGACCCGCACAAAGCGACGCCATAATCGGCGGTCCCGGCGGCAATCGCGGCGGCAAGGCGATATCCATAGTCGGGGTAATCGACGCGGCTGGCATCATCCGGCCCCAGATCGGTGACATCATGGCCCGCCGCGCGCAGCCAGTCGGCAAGCGCGCCCTTCATGGCGAAAGCGGCATGGTCGGATGCGATGGCGATTTTCATGCGGGCGGGGACCCTTTTGCGCGACAAGGAATCGATGCGCGCCGTTTAGGCGAGCCGCTGCCGAAATGCCACAGGGTTTGACGCACTAATTGTCCATCGCCATAACCATGCGATGGCGGACTTGCTTTTGTCGATCATGATGCTGGGCGGCTTTGCGCTTTTGTTGGGCGCGGCGGCGTTGTGGCGGCGCGGCGAACGCAAAAAACCTGCGCTCATGCTGGTCGCTGCGTTCGTCGCCTTTGCCAATGTCGCGATCTGGTTGATACCCGCGCCCTGAACCTCAACGGATCGGCGAATCGGGTGCCAGTCGCATGTCGAGATAATTGTCGACCGACTTCATCAACTGTTCCAGTTCATGTTCAAAGAAATGGTTGGCGCGCGGGATTTCGTCGTGGTGCACGGTGATGCCCTTTTGCGTGCGCAATTTGTCGACCAGTTTCTGGATCGATCCCGGCTGTACGATTTCGTCGCCGGTGCCCGCCACGATGATACCGGACGAAGGGCAGGGGGCCAGAAAGCTGAAATCATACATATTCGCGGGCGGCGCGACCGAGATGAAGCCGCGAATTTCCGGGCGGCGCATCAGCAATTGCATACCAATCCATGCGCCAAAGCTGAATCCCGCGATCCATGTTGTTTGCGCTTCGGGGTGGATCGACTGGACCCAGTCGAGCGCTGACGCGGCGTCGCTCAGTTCGCCGATGCCATTGTCGAACGTGCCCTGACTGCGTCCGACACCGCGAAAGTTAAAGCGCAGTGTGGCAAAACCGCGTGCGACAAACGTCTTGTACATCGCTTGCGTGATGCGGTCGTTCATCGTCCCGCCGCCCTGCGGATGCGGGTGCAGGATCAGCGCAACCGGCGCACGTGGGCGCGGCGGCGGCGAGAAACGGCCTTCGATGCGGCCTTCGGGGCCGGTGAAAATAACGTCGGGCATGGTGGGGCAGCGCTTTCGCAAAAGGAAGGGGGCCGCGACAGGATCGGCGCTGGCCGTAGGATGACGGGGCCTATATAGC
>JBEGPL010000097.1:0-11789 GCA_041181445.1 Pseudomonadota bacterium | reverse complement strand
GCGGCGTCCGTTTCACGCGCGACCAGCCCGATGCGCTGCAATTCCTGATCGACGGCATCGCCATAGCCCGCCTCGCCGCCCTCGACCGCGGCGATCGCATAGCGCGTCCCCGGTGCCAGCGCCGCGCCGTCGCCCAGCGTGTGAAAGCGCGTGACATCGACCGGAGGGGTCAGCGCCGTGCACCCGGCGAGCGCGAGCGCCAGCAGGGTTAGCGAAGTTGAGAACCGTTTTTTCATGCCGCCATTATGCCCGCTATCCACCGGCGGCGCAACGCGCGCGGATCAAGCCGCCAAATCCATCGCGCCTTCGACCAGCAATATGTTGCAATCGGCAATGCCGTCACGCAGCACGCGGATTGCGGCATATTCGGGCGAATTCCAGAACGCGAGCGCTGCCGCGCGGTCGGGCCATTCGCTGATCACCACCGAACATCCGTCGGGCCCGCCCTCCAGCGCGCTCGCCCCGGGTCCGCGAAGACGGTAACGCCCGCCCATTGCGCTCACCAGCCGCGCCGCCGCCGCGCCATAGCCCGAGACAAAAGCGTCGCGGTCTTGAATGACCGCGGTGATGATCAGATAGGCTTTCATGGTTTCGTGTCTTTCTGAGTCGCCCCCGGCCATGCAAAAATCGCATCGGGCATCGGCGCGTTGAGGGTCACGCGTGTCCAGGTGACCCGGTTGGCCATTACCCCATCATAAAAGAGGGTGATGGTGCGCGGTTGCACCCAATTTTGTCCCTTCAGCCGATAAAATCCGTCATAGACGCGCTCGTGAAAGCCGCGCGGCGTGTCGAACGCCATATACCGGATATAATGGCGTTTGCGGTCCAGCCCGAACAGCGTCCGGCCGCCATCGGGGCCGATGATGCGGATCATCGCCAGCGCATGACCCTCGACATTGCGGGCGGGTGCGGCCTCGACCACAAAGCCGGGCCGGCCCGCCTGCCGGATGATGCCAAAGCCAAAATTGGCGGCCCAATAGGCGTCGGCATCGGCGCGCGGCATCACCCCCTTTTCGGTCCAGGTCGTGTCGCCGTCATAGCCGACTTCGAACAACAACTGTCCCTTTGACCGCGCGGTGATCCGCACCTTGCCGTCGGCGCCGTGGCTGACAGTGCGGTCGGGGTTCATCGCCCGCCACATGCGGTAGTCGTCGGATATGCTGCGCGGGGTGACGCCGTCGGGGGCATAGAAAACGGCCGTCCCTTCCATCAGCAAGGATTGCGGGTTGAGCCAGGTGTCGCCGCCCGCCGCGTCGACCGCCGCCGCCAGCAGCGCGCGGGCTTCGGGGTTTTCGGCGGCGTGCATCGGCAGGGGCGCGGCAAGCGCGCATGCCAGCATCAGCGCGGAGAATAGCTTGATCATGGCGGCACCATGCAATTGTCCGGACAGCTTTGCAATTGTACGTTGTCGCATTATGGTTGCGCCATGCTCCGCTGGATGATTCCCCTGTTCGCCCTGGCCGCCCCCGCAATCGCGCACGCCGCCGAAGCCCCGCCGCCATCACCGGGCATCTATACCAACGAGGAAGATGTTTATTTCACCGCCGAGCGCGGCGACAGCGCGCCGCCGTGGACCGGCGTCGAAATCGCGGCGCGGCCCGACGGGGTGCAATGGCGGCCCATCGACCGCTTTGCCGCGCCCCTGGGCACTTGGCGCACGGACCCGCTGCTGGACGGGCGCGCAAGCATCACCGAAACCGGTGCGCTGACGCTGACCTTGGCTGACGGCAGCGCCACCGAATTGCGGCCGTCGCGGTCGTTCACCTGCTGGATGTCGGTGAAAAAGGACGTGCCCAAGGCCGACGGCAGCGAGGATTGGGACTTTGTCCGCGGCCTGAAGACGCACGATCAGGGTGGCCGCACGCGCGCCGGCGGCGGTGACAGCGGCGCGCCGGAGGCGATTATCCGCCTGCGCAACGTCATCTGGCCCGCGCCGACGACCAACCGGCCGAGCCTGGTCATCTATGTGTTCCGGCCCGAAGACCCCAACCGCGCCGTTTCCTATAGCTGGGCCGACCCCGACGCGAAACGCATCGGCATCAACCTGCGCTGGATGCAGGCGAGCTGCACCCGCGATGGCAGCGAATAACAAGGATATTGGTATGACCCGTTCGCACGCCGCCATCATCACCGCCCATGGCGGACCCGACGTCATCGGCTGGATCGACGCCGAACTGCCACCGCCGGGCGCGGGCGAGGTGCGGATGCGCAACCGCGCCATCGGGCTGAACTTTATCGATACCTATCACCGCAAGGGCATTTACCCGATCAGCCTGCCGTCGGGGCTGGGGATCGAGGCCGCCGGGGTGGTCGAAGCCGTCGGGCCGGGGGTCAGCGGATTCAGCGTTGGCGACCGGGTGGCGACGTTCGGGCCGCAGCTGGGTGCCTATTGCGATGTGCGCAATGTCGCCGCCGCCAGTCTGTTTGCGTTGCCCGACGCGATCAGCGACGACATCGCGGCGGCGGCGCTGCTGAAAGCGTGCACCGCCGAATTTCTGGTCGAACGCTGTGCCAAGGTACAGGCGGGGTGGCCGGTGCTGGTCCATGCAGCGGCCGGCGGCGTCGGGCTGATCCTGGTGCAATGGCTGAAATCGGTCGGCGCGACGGTCATCGGCACGGTCAGCAACGATGCCAAGGCGGCAATGGCGCGCGCCGCCGGGGCCGACCATGTCATCAACTATACCGCCGAACCCTGTGCGCCGCGCGTGCGGGAACTGACCGATGGTGCGGGGGTACGCGTGACGTTCGACGGCGTCGGGCTGGACACATGGGAATCCTCGCTCGACGCCACCGGCAAACGCGGGCTGATCGTCAGCTATGGCAACGCCAGCGCACCGGTGACGGGCATCAGCCTGGGCGTGCTCGCCACCAAAGGATCGCTGTTCAACACCCGCCCGACCCTGTTCGACTATTATGCCGACCCCGCCGAGCGCAAGGCGGGCGCAGCGCGCGTGTTCGACATGATCGCCAGCGGCACCATCGCGATCACCATCGGTCAGCGTTACGCGCTGGCCGACGCGGCGCAGGCCCACATCGACCTGGAAGCGCGCGCGACGACGGGGTCGACGCTGTTGGTGCCGTAGCGCCGCCCCTCACTCGCTGCGCAGCGCCTCGATCGGCGACAGGCGCGACGCGCGCACCGCCGGGTAGCCGCCGAACGCCAGCCCGATCAGCGCCGAAAACAGCACCGCGCCAATCGACGTGCCGGTGCCGATCGGGACCGGAAAATCGGCATAGGCGGCAAAGGCGCGCGCGACGGCAATCGCGAGCAACAGCCCCATCAGCCCGCCAATCATGCAGAGGACGGCGGCCTCAACCAGAAACTGGTTGCGGATGTCGCGCCGCCGCGCGCCCAGCGCCATGCGCAGCCCAATCTCGCGCGTGCGTTCGGTGACGCTGACCAGCATGATGTTCATAATGCCGATACCGCCGACGAGCAGGGAAATCGACGCGATGGCGACCAGAACCGCCTGGAAAATCCCGGTGACCTGCCCCGATTCTTCCATGAACTCCTCGGTCGTGCGGATCGAAAAGGGATTGATTTCGCCCTTTTGCACGCGGTTGCGGTCCTTCAAAACGCGCACCATCTGGCGCTTGGCCTGTGCCAGGCTGACGCCGTCTTCGAACCCGACAAACAGCGCCTGCAAATCGTCGGGGCCAAGCTGGGCATTGGTCGCCAGCCGCTGGCGCACCGTTGTCAGCGGCAACACGGCGATATCGTCATTGTCCTGGCCAAAGCTGCTGCCCTTGGATTCCAGAATGCCGATGATCGTGAACGGCACGCGGTTGATCCGCACATCTTCGCCAATCGGGTCGAAATCGCCGAACAATTTGCTGGCGACGCTGGGGCCGAGCACGACGACACGCGCGCCGCTGCGGACGTCGGCTTCGCTGATGAAACGGCCACGCTCGGCGGCAATGTTGGCCACCCCGGCATATTCGGGGGTGGCGCCAATCGCACTGGTCGACGCATTGCGCCCCGAAACGACAATCTGGATCGTGGCGCGCAGCTGTGGGGCGATGCCGCGCACGCCGGGCACGAGCCGCTGGATGGCGCGCGCATCGCGTTCGGTGAGCCGTCCGCGCTCGTTGGTGCGCCGCCCGCCATCATTTTCGGGAATTGGAAAGACGATCGCCATGTTCGAGCCGAGCGAATTGATCGATTCGAGCACCGACACTTTTGCGCCGTCACCCACGGCCACCGCCAGGATCACCGCAAAGACCCCGATCATCACGCCCAATGTGGTCAGAATCGACCGGAGCAGATTGGTTCTGAGCGCGGTCAGCGCAATCGCGACATTGACGCTCCACCCGCGAATCGACCTGAGCACGCGCGCGATCATGCGGCTGCGCCCGGAGCCGTTTTGGCGGCGCCGCGCCGGTCGTCGACAATCTTGCCGTCGCTGAACAAAATCTGGCGCTGGGCGCATGCGGCAATGTCGGCCTCGTGCGTCACCAGGATGATGGTGATCCCTTCGCGGTTGAGGCCGGACAATATGTCCATGATTTCCCCCGACGTGCGGCTATCAAGGGCGCCGGTCGGTTCGTCGGCAAGCAGCACCAGCGGGTCGGTGACAAGTGCGCGGGCAATCGCCACGCGCTGCTGCTGACCGCCTGACAATTTCGCCGGGGTGTTCATCAATCGCGCGCCCAGGCCCAGCATTTCCAGCCGCGCCTTCGCCCTGGCCCGCCGTTCCTCCGCGCCCATCCCGGCATAGATCAGCGGCACCGCAACATTGTCGAGCGCGCTGGTCCGCGCCAGCAGGTTGAACTGCTGAAAAACGAAACCGATCTTGCGGTTGCGGATCTCCGCAAGCGCGTCGCCCGACAGCGTCGCGACATCGACGCCGTCGAGCAACAAGCGCCCCGCCGTTGGCGTGTCGAGACAGCCGATCATGTTCATAAAGGTCGACTTGCCCGAACCCGACGCCCCCATGATTGCAACAAATTCGCCGCGATCGATGGTCAATGACACATCGTTGACGGCGTGGACCACTTCCCCGCCGATCACAAAATCCTTGACCAGATGGCGCGCGTCAAGGAGTGGGATGGCCACCGCTGCCGCCTTCCTCTTCGTCGGCGTCGATTTCAGGGTCGGCACCGGGGGCAAGCGATTTGGTGCGCACCAGCAACTTGTCGCCCGCCTTCAGCCCCGACAAAATCTCGACATGGTCTTCGCCGACCAGCCCCAGCCGGACGGTCCGGCGTTCGGGACGATAGGCGTCGGCCGTCACGACGAACACGATGTCACCAACCGGGGCTTTCTTTTCCCCTTGCTTCTTTGCCGGCAGGTCCGTGACCTTGGGCCGGAAGCGCAGCGCACCCGCAGGCGCCCGCAGCACATCGACCTTTTGCCCGGTGATGATTTCAACATTTGCGGTCATGCCTGGCAGCAATTTACCGTCCGGATTGGCGACGTCGAGGATGACCAGATAACTCACCACATTCTGCGTTTCGGTCGCCGCCTGTCGGATCTGGCGGACGCGCGCGCCGAACCGTTCGTCGGGATAGGCGTCGACGGTAAAGGCCACATCTTGCCCGACCGCGACTTGCCCGATGTCGGCTTCGTCGACCGAGGCTTCGACCTGCATCCGCGTGGTGTCGGCGGCAATTTCAAACAGGTTTGGCGTCTGGAAACTCGCCGCAACGGTGGTGCCGGGTTCGACCAGCTTGTTGATCACCACGCCGCTGGTCGGCGCGACGATGGTCGTGCGCCGCAGGTCGAGCTGCGCCGACGACAGTTCGGCCGTGCTTTGCGCGATTTGCGCGCGCGCGCTGGCGATTTGCGCGCGCGCCTGCGCCTCTGCCGCCCGCGCCTGCGCCAGCAGGCTGCGCGCCGTGTCCTCACCCGATGCCGAGAGAAATCCCTGTTCAGCCAGCGACCGGCGCCGCTCAAACTCGCGCGTCTGCACGGCCAGATCGGTCTTTGTCCGTACCGCGGACGCTTCGGCGGTCATCAGGCTGGCGCGGGCCGATGCCACCTGCGCCTCGGCCTGTTGCACCCGCGCACGAATGCGGGTCGGATCAATTTCGGCGAGCACCTGTCCCGCGCGCACCAGCGAATTGAAATCGACATAGACGTTGGTAACCTGGCCCGACACTTCGGCCCCGACCTTGATCGTGTTGAGCGCGCGCAATTTGCCGCTGGCGGTCACCTTGCTCACCACCGTGCCGCGGTCAGCAGCCTCGGCGACATAGGCATAGTCAGGCTTGTCGGGGGTCAGCACATTATAACCGATGGCGCCGAGCAGCAGCAGGCCAAGCACCGACCAGATCGGGTGGCGGCGGCACCAGCCCCAGATATTCCGCGCAAAACCCACCCGCATCATCCTTTTCGCTGCGGCCGCAAAGGGCCGGATTCCAAATCCCTAGCCGCTCACCGCGCCACATTCCACCAATTCGAGCAATGCACCCGCAGGATCGCGCACCGTGCCGCTGCGGCGACCGCCATAGAGCGCACCGGGGTGAACCAGGGGCGGGGTGATCCACGCCAGATCGAGCTTGTCGAGGCAATCGACGGCCAAGCTGACCAGCGCATTGCCCGCGGGCAGCGCATCGGCGGGACCCGGGCGCTCCAACGTCACCGGCGGATAATCATCGACCTCCAAAATCGTCATCCGGCCCTTTTGCACCATGGTCAGGTCGCTGCGGTAATCGGCGGGCAGGCCGAACGCCTTGTTGATCATGCTATACGCCAGATTGAATGTCTCGCCCGCGTCAAGGCCGATGCGGTCGGCGTACCAGCTGACGCTGTCCGCACGGTCACGCGCGGCGAGGATGCAGATGAAGATACGGTCGACGGGCGACCCCGCGCGCGGCAGATCGGACCCCGCCGAATCGCCGAACACTTCGTTGAGATAGAGCATTTCGCCGCCGCGCCCGATGACCTGCATTGGCACGAAATGCGGCATGCCTTCGAGCGCGCGCGGCGGACCGACCACGGTAAAGCCGCTCCCCACCAGCCGGTCGGGCCAGCCATAGACATCCTGCACGGTCAGTTCGAATGCGCCCCAGCCATAGCTGGTCGTCGGTCTGAAATCGGGCGGCAGCGGCGCTTCGACCAGCCGCAGATAGCATGGCGCGCCGCTTTGCGGTTGCAGCACGGCCATCGCCGCGCCCGCGCTGGCGGGGCAGCCCCATGCGGCGGCAAGGCCTGCATCGAGCGCACCGGTTTCGACCAGCCGCAGCCCGAGCACGTCGCGGTAATCGCAGAGCGCGGCGGCAAGGTCGGGCGTGGTCGACAGGCCGCCGATAATCTGGCCGTGGGTCGGCGGCGCGCTCACGGCTTGAACGCCGGCGGCCGCTTGCCGACAAAGGCGGCGGTGCCCTCGGCAAAGTCCGCGCCCAGAAACGCGTCGGCGAAAATCGCCAGCGTGTCGGAATCGTCGGCGCTCTGCCCGTCGAGCACACGGCGCACCATCGCCTTCATCGCGGCGCAGCTTGTCGCCGATTTGCCTGCGATCAAAACGGCGAGATCGTCGGCGCTGTCGGCAATCATTTCGACCAGCCCGATCCGCTGGGCTTCGGCAGCATCGATCAGCGCGGCACTGAACAACAGCCGCTTCGCATGACCCGGCCCGACCAGATCGACGAGCAGTTTGGTGTCGTGGAGCGGATAGACCAGCCCCAGATTGGCAGGCGTGATGCCAAAGCGCGCGCGCGGCGTGGCGACGCGGATGTCGCACGCCATCGCCAGCCCGCAGCCGCCGCCGATGCAGTCACCGTCGACAAAGGCGATCACCGGTTTGGCCGCACGCGCGAGGTCATGCTGCGCGCGGTTGATTGCCGCCTGATTCGCCGCGCGCCAGCCGGCGTCGTCCTTGTTGGCGAGCAGTTCGCCGATGTCGGCGCCCGCGCAAAAGACGCCGGGGGTTGACGATTGCAACAGGATCACCCGCACCGCCGGGTCAGCATCGGCCGCCGCGATCAGGTCGGGCAGCGCATCCCACATTGCCTGATGAAAGGCGTTTCGCTTGGCGGCGCGATCAATCAGGATGCGCCCGACCGCTCCGCCGGTTTCCAACCGCAGCGTCATGCCGGGTGCTGCGCGGTAAAGTGGCGGGCGATCGCGTGGCGCGTTGTCACCCACACATCCTTGTGCGCGCGGACATGGCGGAAAAATTCCTCCAGCGCCCAGATGCGCCCCGGCCGCCCGATGATGCGCAGGTGCAGCCCAAGCGACATCATCTTGGGGTTGCCCGCCGCGCCCTCGCGGTAAATCTGATCAAAATTTGCCTTGGCATAATCGAGCCACTGGTGCGGCGTCATCGCCGGGTCGGTCCACATTTTCATGTCGTTGTTATCAAGCTGATACGGCACGATCACCATCGGCTTACCCGGCACGGTGTCGCGATCCCAAAAAGGCACATCGCCCGAATAATCGTCCATATGATAATCGAATCCGGCCTCGATCAACAGGCGGCGGGTGTTGTCGGTGAGCATGTAGCGCGACAGCCAGCCATAGGGCCGCACGCCGCACGTCGCCGCGATGCTTGCCGCCGCCTTGGTGATAAATTCGCGTTCCTTTTCCTCGTCGAAACGGAACTGGTGAATCCAGCGCCAGCCGTGGCTGACCGGCTCATGCCCCAGATCGACGATGGCAGCGGCGATTTCGGGATGATTTTCAAGGGACAGCGCGGCCACCGTCCAGCTCGCCAAAATGTCATATTGTTTGAGCAGTTTCACGACGCGCGGCGCGCCCGCCTTGATGCCATAGAGATAATTGCTCTCATTGGCATAATTGCGGATCGGCGCCTTGATGAAGATGCCGAGCTCGTCAACAGGCTCCATCCCCTTGTCGCCGCGCGCAATGGTCTGTTCGCTGCCTTCTTCGACATTGACGACAATTGACAGCGCCATTTTGGCGCCGCCCGGCCAATCGATGCGTTCCTCTTGCATCAATGCATTTCCTCCCCGCCGCTGACGTTCAGCGCCTCGCCGGTGACATAATAGGCGTCGTCGCTGGCGAGCCACGCGCACGCCGCCGCCGTGTCCGACGGCAGCCCCGGCCGCCCCATCGGGTTCTTGGTCGCCATATTCTTCAGATAGGCTTCGACAGTGTCAAAGCCGAGCAGTTTGGAAAAATAATCATTCTGCTGCGCGCCCAGCCCGGTGGTGACATGGTTGGGGCACACCGCGTTGACGGTGATGCCGTGCGCGCCCAGCTCGACCGCGCTCGCCCGCGTCAGCCCGACCATGCCATGTTTCGACGACACATAGGCGGGCAGGTGCGGAAAGCCGGTCTTGGCGGCCTGCGATGCGATATTGATGATGCGCCCGCCTTTGCCGGCCTTGACCATCGCCCGCGCCGCCGCCTGTGTGCCATAAAATGCGCCCGACAGATTGACCGCAATAACCTTTGCCCAATCGGCGGGATCAACGTCGAGCAAGGGCTTCATCATGAAGCCGATCCCGGCGTTGTTGACCATGATGTCGATGCCGCCGCATGTCGCCACCGCCGCATCGACCAGCGCGTCGCACTGCCCCGCGTCGGACACGTCGCAGGCGACAAGGGTCACCGCCGCGCCGCGCGCGCGCAGGTCCGCCGCCACCGCCTCCGCCTCGGCATCGATCGCCACGTCGGAGACAACGCAGTGGGCGCCTTCGTCGGCGAAGCGCTGCAGGATTCCCTGGCCCAGCCCCTTTTGCTTGCCCGAACCGGTGACGACGATGGTTTTGCCCGCAAAACGGCCCACCGCTTACAAATCCTCGGTCAGGATGAAGGTGGGATTGTCGGTAAAGGAGCCGAACGCCGCCGCGACCTTTTGAAATTCGGGGTTGGTGACGTCGGCAACGAAGCCATCCATGCCGTGAATATCGATCACCTCGACATAATCATAGGGCGGCCGTGCGTCGGACCCGAACAGGCCGGTGGCGCGGTGGACAGTGAACGCCTTGACCGAACCCAGCGCGTTGACACCGGGGATGTCGGTGCCGCGCGCCCAGGCTTCATAGGCGTCGGGGCTGGCGCCATCCTTCAGGTTGAACAGACAGATGATGCGCATGTTTCGTCTCCTTTGATCGGGTCAATAGCCAAAAATGGCGGGCGGGCGATAGGCATCCAACAGAGTGTCCAGCCTGCGGGCAAGCGCGAACAGCCCGGCCTCGTGCCCGGCGCGGCCGATCAGCTGGATGCCGATGGGCAGGCCGTCGGCGCTCCACCCGGCGGGAATGCTGAGCGCGGGGAGCCCAGCGACGTTGGCGATGCAGGTGTAGTCGGCCTGATTGGCAGGGGCATCGTCCGCATGCGCAAAGGCGGGTTGCGGCGCGGTCGGCAGGATGAGCATGCCGTCATCGCCCAGCCCGGCGAGCAGCGCGGCGCGGGTGTCGGCCAGCACCGCCGCGTCCGCCGCCAATTCGTCGGCGCTGCGGCGCGGTCCATAGGACAGAAGCTTGGTCAGAAAAGGCGAAATCAGCGCCGGATCGGCATCGGCGAGATGGCCAGCCAGCCAGCGCGACGCGGCGATGAACCCGGCAAAGCGCACGCGCGGCAACGGGTGCGGCAACGCCAGCGTCGGGGCGGCATCCGCCAATCGGCAAGCGTCGGCAAACAGGCGCGCGACGTCGGCGTGCGCCTCCACCCCGGCCCCATCGATCAGCGTTACGACCGCCGCGCATTCCCCCTCGCCAAAATCCGACATCGTCCGCGCCGCGCGTTCGAGCATGTCAAGATCGCGCGCGATCGGCCCGATCGTGTCCATCGACGGCAGCGTCATTTCCAGCCCGTCCTGCGACACGGCGGCGTGCGCGGGTTTGAAGCCGTAAACGCCGCAATAGGCCGCCGGAATCCGGATCGACCCCATTGTGTCGGTGCCGAGCGCAATGTCGCACAGCCCCGCCGCGACCGCCGCCGCGCTGCCCCCCGACGATCCGCCAGCGGTAAAGCCGATGCGATGCTGGCCAAAAGCATGGGGATTGTGCGTCGGCCCGAACCAGGGATTGTCGGTTTTCGCGCCCAGCGCGCCTTCCTCCATATTCGTGCTGCCGATGATCGCCGCGCCCGCGCCGCGCAGCCGCGCGACCGTTTCGGCATCACGCGCCGCGATGCGGTCCCGGTATAGCGCCATTCCGCCGGTCCACGGCAGGCCCGATGTCATGATGTTTGCCTTCACTCCGACCGTCACCCCCGCCAAGGGGCCGTCGCCAAACGCCGCGCCCCGGTCCCAGTCGAGGAAGGCATTGAGCGGCGCGTTGGCAGCCTGCAAGGCATCAAAATCGATCAAAGGCCGCGCTCGTCGATCAGGCGGATCGGTTTCTGGCGCACGTCGATCTGCGTCGCGGCCGCCGTGCCGCCGGGCGCGCAAAGCTGGACCGCGACCTCGACCCCCAGCCCGCGGCGAAGCAGGTCGGACAGCTGGTCCACGTTGGTGCCGCCGCGGCTTTCGATGGTGACGACCATGTCGTCGCGCTGGGTGGCGGCATCGCGCACCACGCGGCAAACATATTCACCGGTCAGGTCGGCGCGATTCTCGATCAGCGCGCCGATGGCGTGCGGGAACAGGTTGATGCCGCGCAGTTTGACCATATTGTCGCTGCGGCCCTTGAAGCCCGCGATGCGCTTGAACGCAATTTCGCCGCGCCCGTCCAGCTCGTGCGTGATGTCGTGGGTGTTAAAGCGGATGCATGGCGCAACATCATCCTTGTACAAGCACGTGACGACCATGTCGCCGGTGTCGCCGTGACCGACCGGCGCACCATCATCGACCCCCAGCAGTTCCAGAAATTGCGCATCTTCCCAAACATAGAGGCCGTCGCGGTCGGGGCCTTCGCCCGCGATGCTGCCGGTGTCG
>JBEGPL010000096.1:0-2589 GCA_041181445.1 Pseudomonadota bacterium | reverse complement strand
CGCCCCCGTCCAAAGCGCACCGGCGCCCGCGTCTGCCCGAATCGCCCACCGCTGTCCCTGTCCGCCAAACATGGTTAACGCCATTGGCGTCGCTGTGCATCCCACCCTCGGCTTTGCAGCCGCGAACGGGGATGATAGGCGTTTGCGATGACCGCTGAATCGATCCTCAAGTCCGACCATGGCACGCTCCATGAACTGGTTCGCGCCCATGCGTTGGCGCGCCCCACAGAAATCGCCGTTGCCGATGCCGATACAAGGCTTGGTTGGTCCGAACTGGACGGACTCGCCGACCGCATCGCCGCACAGCTCCAATCCGACGGGTTCGCGCGCGGCGACCGCACCGCAATTGCCGGGCTGAACAGCGCGGCGCAGGTCGCCGTCATCATCGGCACGCTGCGCGCGGGCGGGGTCGCGGGGCTGATCACCAACAGCGCGACGGGGGAACAAATGGCGGCGATGGTGCGCGACACCGGCGCAGCGCATCTGTTTCTCGACAGCACCGCCGCCGCCAGCCTGACCGGGCACGACATTGGCGCCGCCGCCCGAATCGCCATGGATGACGGCGAAGCCGGCGCACCGCTGCACGACTGGATGGCGGCGTGCGGCACGGTGCCCGCGCCGGTCGCGCTTGCACCCGCTGACGGCTTCAACATCATTTACTCGTCGGGCACGACGGGCACACCCAAGGGCATTGTCCACAGCCATGCAATGCGCTGGCAGCATATTCAGCGCGGCGTGCCCGCTTATGGCCCCGGCGCGGTAACCCTGCTGTCGACCCCGCTGTATTCGAACACGACGATGGCAAGTTTTCTGCCGACTTTGGGGTCGGGCGGACGGGTGGTGTTGATGCGCAAGTTCGACGCGCTCGGTTTTCTGGAGCTTGCCGCGCGCGAACGGGTGACCAACACCATGCTGGTACCGGTGCAATATCGGCGGATCATGTCGCACGCCGATTTCGACCGGTACGACCTGTCGGCATTTGTGATGAAATATTGCACCAGCGCGCCTTTTGACGCCGCGCTCAAGGCTGACGTGCTGGCGCGCTGGCCGGGCGGTCTGGTCGAGATTTATGGCCTGACCGAAGGCGGCGGCGTCTGCCTGCTCGAAGCACATAAATATCCGCACAAATTGCACACGGTCGGCCAGCCCGCGCCGGGGCACGACTTGCGCGTGATCGACGACGACGGCACCGAATTGCCGCCAGGGTCGGTCGGCGAAATCGTCGGCCGCTCACCCGCAATGATGACCGGATATCACAACCGCCCCGACGCGACGGCGGCGATGCACTGGCACGATGCCGACGGGCGGCTGTTTTACCGCCACGGCGACATCGGCCGGTTCGATGCGGACGGGTTCCTGACATTGATGGACCGCGCCAAGGACATGATCATTTCGGGCGGGTTCAACATCTACCCCAGCGATCTGGAGGCGATCTTGATCCAGCATGCCGATGTGGTCGAAGCCGCCGTGGTCGGCGTGGTCAGCGCCGAATGGGGCGAAACCCCGGTGGGCTTTGTCGTTCTGCGCCCCGGCGGCGAAGCCGAAGCGGTCCGCCAATTTTGCAACGATCGCGTTGGCAAGACCCAGCGTCTGTCCGCGATCCATGCTGTCGCCGAACTGCCGCGCAGCCCGATTGGCAAGGTGTTGAAACGCGATTTGCGCGACCGCGCCGCCGTTACAAAATTTTAAGATCACTTAACCCTATCTTGTCGAAACATGGCGATAATATCCGCCATGCTCACCAGCGCTTCGCTCTATTTCATGTTGCCCGTCATCGGGCTCGTCCTGGCGGTCACGCTCGCCGCCATCGCGATCCGCGAACCCATGGCGCGCGGCGCGGGGTCGGGCGCCATCGGCTTTTTGCTCGTGTTTTTTGCGGGCGCGATTGATGTGCAGCGCGGCGCGCTGCCCTTCGCGGTCGCGGCGCTTGTCGTGCCGCTGCAATGGGCGGCGCTGCTATTCATGATGCGCGGCTTTCTGGCGCGCCATAACCGCAGCATCCGTTGGCATTTTGCCGGTCCCGGCGTCGGCTTTGCACTCCTGATCCATGGCTGGTTCTATTTTGGCCAGCCCGATTTCACGCTGCGCGTGCTCAACAGCAACCTGGGATCGGCGATTATCCTGAGCGTCACCGCGTGGCGTCACCGCGACTTGACCGCGCGGATGCTCGACCGGGTTATTTATGGCTTGTTGGCGTCCAACGCGATTTTCTTTGGCCTGTTGGCGACATCTGCGGCGCGGATGATCAGCAGCGGCGGACAAATCGACCATTGGGTCGGGTCACAACCGATGATGGTCACCTATATCGGTACAACGTTGATGGGGCTGGTCGCCGCACTGGCTTTTGTCGTCGCCATCGGGATGGATCTGGTCGAGCATCATCATCGGTCGAGCCGGTCGGACCCGCTGACGGGGCTGGGCAACCGCCGCGCGCTCGATGCGCAGGTTGATGCGCAGGCCAACGGCGCTCAGCTTTATGGCGCCGCCCTGATGATCGACCTCGACCATTTCAAGGCGGTCAACGATAAACATGGCCACGATGGCGGCGATGCGGTGCTCCGCGCCGTTGGTCAGGCGCTCCAGGCCAAG
>JBEGPL010000095.1:0-3109 GCA_041181445.1 Pseudomonadota bacterium | reverse complement strand
GCGAGATTGGCGGGATTATTGCCCGAAATCAAAACATCCTTGCGCGTGTTCGCGGCCGGCGGGCACAGGCTGCCATTTTGATTGCACGCGTTGTTGACGCCTTCGTAGATGTCGAAGCGCGTGTTAAATTCGCCGCGCACCGACTGCATGTTGCCTGTCGACGGCTGGACACCGGTTTCGGGCACACAGTCGCCCGGCGGGGCCAATTGGCCCAGCGCTTGCCCCAGCGAACTCGCGCCGTTGCCGTTCGCGGTTTCCAGAAATCCGAACAGGCCCGGCCCGTAAATGCCGCCGCCATTGCTGTTGGGATCATCGGGGTCGGCGTTATTGCCACTGCCCTTGCCGACCAGGCGGACGCCGTCGCCGACATAATTCGCGACGGTGAAACTGGGGTCCGCCGTCTCGTTGGGGTTACACAGCATCACCGGCGGCACTTTGCACACGGACGAACCGACGCCGGCAAACGCCGCCGCGTTGATATTACCGCTGCCCGCGACAATCGGCGTAAACGTGTAATTGGCAACGCGCGCGCCGACACGAATTTCAACAAAATTGGCCTGTGCGTCGGTGGCGGCGGGCTGCGTTTTGGCCACGTCGCGATAGAAACGGATCGATCCGGTCGCATCGCAACTGGCTTCGCTGAGGATCGTTACCGCGGGCCCGACACCGTCATTGGCCAGCAGGCTCTTGTTCCGGACCAGTCCCGACGCGGCGGCGCTGGCGCGGCTGCATGCGCCGGTCCGGCCATCAAGCTGGGAGGCCGCAGCCAAGGCGGCCTGATCGGCGGCGTTCTGAAGTTCGCTGTCCATACCGGCCAGCCGCGCATAATCAAATCCAACCCCGGCCACCATCACCAGAGCCGAGAGCGACAGGGCGAACATTGCCGCCGTCGCGCCCGATTCATCGTTCAGGAATTCAGACGCTGCTGAAACACGCGTGTCCACTTCGTCCTCCCTTAAAATCCATCACTGCGGCGACCCGGACGAGCCCGCCCCGGATGTGCCGGTTGTCGTGCGAACCCGGTCAGGCTTTTTGACCGTTCCGGTGCGATACCGTTCGACCGCCGTGGCCGCCTGCGTTCCCGCCGTTGTCTGTGGTTGACCCTGATAGTCGGGGTCGGGATTGACGATCTGCGCCGCCATCGTCTGGCGCACACTGTTGCCCATATTGGGGTCGGTCGCTGTGCAGCCGGTCACAGTCATTGAAAGCGCGGCGGCGGCGATGATGCGGCGGTTAAAAATCATAGCCCGGTCCTTCGGTCTTGGCGGCGGGCGGTGTCGCCGGCTTGGTGTCATCGACCTGCAATATCGGCACCGCTGAGTCGGTGCGGCCCATCAGGAACAGGTCGACTTCGCTGGCTTCGCCGACGCGGTCGGTGGGCAGAACAATCTGCTCGGGCTTCACCGGTTGCACCAGCCGCGGTGTGACGACGATCAGCAATTCGGTCTCGCCGCGCTGAAAGCCCGACGAACGGAACAGCGACCCGATGATCGGGATCGACCCGAGGATCGGCAATTGCCGCACCGTCGTCTGGAAATCCTGCCGGATCAGCCCCGCCATCGCGAAACTTTCGCCGTCGCGCAGTTCCAGCGTCGTGCTGGCACGGCGGGTTTGCAGCCCGGGGATGGTCAAGCCGTTGACGGTGATCGATGCGGCCGGGTCGATCGAGCTGACTTCGGGTTCGACGACCATGTTGATCACGCCATCGGCCAAGATCGTCGGGGTAAAGCCCAGCGACACGCCAAAGGGTTTGAACTCGACCGTGAAGGCCTGTCCGCCGCCGCCCCCGCTGCTGCCATTTTGTGCCACGGGGATGGGAAATTCGCCGCCCGCCAGAAACGATGCCTTTTCGCCCGACAGAGCGACCAATGTGGGTTCAGCCAGCGTCTTGGCCATGCCTTTGCGCTCCAGCGCGTCGAGCACGCCCAGCACGTCAAGGCCCGCGACGCCGAACGATTTGCGGAACACGCCAAAAGTGTCGGAAATTGTCGACAGCTGCAAAACGCCGCCGCCGGTGGTCGGATCGACGCCCAGCGCGGCGCTGGTGCCGGTGACGCCGTCGAACGAACCCGATGCGTTGTTCAGAAAGCTCGACACGCCGATTTGTTTGCCGGCTTGACGGTTGATTTCCGAAAAGCGGACCTCCAGCATGACTTGCTGGCTGGACCCGACCGCCATCATGTTGACGACCTTGTCCCCGGCGAATGTTTTGGCCAGTTGCACGGCGCGGTCGGCGCTGGGGCCGTCGTTGACGATGCCGGTCAGCACGATCGAATCATTGGCGATGTGTGCGCCAATGTTCTGACCGGGGATCAGTTCGGACATCTGGCGGCGCAGCGAGACAATGTCGGGGCCGACGGCCAGGTCGAGCACCGCGATGACGCGGCTTTGCTTGTCGAACACGGTCAGGCTGGTTGTTCCGGCCATTTTGCCGAGCACGTAAATCGACCGGTCCGAAATCGGGATGATGTCGGCGACCTTGTCATTGCCGATCATCGCGCGGCCATAGGGCCGGTCGAGCGTGACCAGCTGGCTCTTGTTGATCGGCACGTCGAGCTGACCGGCGTGGACGCCGCCCTGCGGCGACACATTATAGTCCTGTGCGGCGGCGGGTGCGGCAAGCGCCAGCCCCAGCGCGAGGAGCCCGGCCGTGATCGCGGGGCGGGCGCGGTGCTTAATAGCCATGACGCTTCACCTCATAAGTTGTGGACTCGGTGCCCCGGATAATTTCGACCGAGGGGCCGGTGGGGCGCGGTTTGGCGGGCGGCGCATTGGGCGCGCGGGTGACGGGGGCCGCCACCGGCTGCGTTGTCGGCATCCATCCTGCGGGCAGCCCGGCCAGCGCGGGCGACGTCGTCGGCGCACGGCGGGCGCGGCTGCGCCACGAACCATTGCCCAGATCTTCCTGGCCGATAGTGATGTTGGTGCCCGTTTCCTGATTGGCGATGTTGCGCAGCGCCAGGCTCAGCGAGCCGACTTTGCCCGCCAGCGCCAGTTTCTGCGCGCCGATCTGGTCCACCTCCAGCGTCGCCGTTTTGGCGAGCGTCGGATCGCTCTTGCTTTCATCGGCGATCTGGTCGAGCCCGATGACGCGGACATTTTCCATCAC
>JBEGPL010000094.1:0-6072 GCA_041181445.1 Pseudomonadota bacterium | reverse complement strand
GGATTCAGGGTCGATGCCCAGGTGACGCGCCCAGTTGACGACGGCGAACAAGAGGTCACCCACCTCTTCGGTGCGGGCAATTTGCGTCGCTGCGCCATCGACTTCGGCGATTTCTTCGATCACTTTGGCACGCGGGCCGCTGGCGTCCGGCCAATCAAATCCAGTGCGTGCCGCACGTTTTTGCAGCTTTTCAGCGACCATTAGCGCGGGCATTGCGGAAACGATGCCCGCAAGCGCACTTGTATGACCGGTCGCATTGCGGTTGCGCTCGGCCGCCTTGATCGTTTCCCAATCGCCAGCAGCTGCCGAACCGCCAAAGATGTGCGGGTGGCGACGTTCCATTTTGTCGACGATAGCGGCGGCGACGTCGCCAATGTCGAACAATGACTGGTCGGCGGCGATCTGGCTGTGGAATACGACCTGGAGCAACAGGTCGCCCAATTCGTCGGTGAGTGCCGCCATGTCGCGTCGGATGATGGCATCGCGGACCTCATATGCTTCTTCGATTGTATAAGGCGCGATAGTTTCAAAACTTTGGGCGCTGTCCCACGCGCACCCGGTTTCGGGATCACGCAGGATTTTCATGACTGCGATCAGGCGTGCGAGATTGGACATAGTCCGGTCGGGGGACGTCATAAGCGCACTGCCTCAATAACATTGATAATATATATTATGTTAAATCTATATAGAACGCACTTCTGGAAAATGTCCAATGAGGCCCCCCTAACCGAAGGCCTGGCCACCCTGCCAAGCCCGCACCGCCATGAACAACGCCACAAAAATCATCACCCAGATCAACGCCATCTTCATCCCGTCGCGCAGCGGAATTCGCCGCACCGCCAAACTGCTCAGCACGAGCAAGAATGCCCCGGCAAACCAGACCAGCGACGCCATTTGATCCGTGGTCATAACGCGACCTCCAATCCATCATAGGCTGGCCAGACGCCCGGCGGCAATTCGTCCGCCAGTTCGGCATAGTCCATCGTATTGTCCATATGCGTGATATACGCCTGTGGAACGCCGCAACGCGCCACTGCCGCCAATGTCATCTCAAGATGCGGATGCGTCGGATGCGGATAACGGCGCAGCGCGTCGATGACGAACAGGTCGACCCCATCAAAAAAATCAGCCATCTCGTCGGTGAAGACCGAAAAATCAGTCGCATAACCGATGGCATGAGCGCCATCGCTGAAGCGCAGGCCGGTAGCCTGCACCGGACCATGCGGCATTTCAATGGCGCTGACGTCGATCGGTCCAAAAGCTTGGCGGTCGTGCAACGTCATCGGCTCGATCAATGCCGGATAGCCATAATTACCTTCAAAGGCATAGCGAAACCGCTGAAAAAGCCGACCAAGCACCGGGTCCCGCGCATAGCCCGCTACGGGTTGACGCCGGACGGCTGCTACCTGGCGTAAATCGTCGAGCCCGTGGCAATGGTCCGCGTGGTCATGGGTCCAGATGACCGCATCGACATCGCCAACCTCGGCCGCAAGCAACTGTGTGCGCAGGTCAGGGCTGGTGTCCACCAATATGCGGTAGCCGCCAAGCGACACGAGGATTGAGGCGCGCGTCCGGTTGTTGCGCGTGTCGGTCGGGTCGCAGCGACCCCAATCATTGCCAACCCGCGGCACACCCGACGACGTGCCACTGCCCAAAATGCGGACCTTCACGGCGCGCCGCCGATCAAGGCTTTGCCTTTGAAAACAGCGCGTAAAAATTGTTACGCGTGGCGGCGGCCAGCGTTTCGACGTCGATTTCACGCAAATCGGCCAGAAAGCGCCCGGTATCCGCAACATAGGCCGGTTCGCCGGCCTTCCCGCGATGCGGGACCGGTGACAGAAAGGGTGCATCGGTCTCGATCAGCAATCGTTCGAGCGGCAGCCACTTGGCCGTCGCCTGCAATTCATGGGCATTGCGAAATGTGACAATCCCCGAAATCGAAATATATAAATTTAGATCAAGGGCTTGCTGTGCGAATTTATCGCTAGCTGTGAAGCAATGTATGACGCCTGTGAATGGCCCCCGGTCCATTTCGTCGGCCAATATGCCGATCGTATCGTCTTCGGCATCGCGCGTGTGGACGATCAACGGCAGTCCGGTTTCGCGCGCTGCTGCGATGTGGCTGCGAAAACTGGCGCGTTGGCGGTCGCGGTCGCTTTTATCATAATAATAGTCGAGTCCGGTCTCGCCGATGCCGATGACGCGCGGATCGGCCGCGCGCGCGCAAAGCAACGCCGTGTCGACGTCAACATGCGCGTCGGCATCATGCGGATGAATGCCAACCGACGCCCAGACGTCGGGGTGTGCGTGCGCCAGCCCCACCACCGCGTCCCATTCGGACTGCCGCGTCGCGATGTTGAGCATCGCGCTCACGCCCGACGCCCGCGCACGGTCCAAGACCACGTCCTGCTGTTCGACCAGGCCTTTGTAATTCAGGTGGCAGTGGGAATCGACGAACATCACCCTTCCCCTTCGGGCAAGTCAAGCCGGGGGAACAATGGTTGCGGCGCTTCGATGACGATGTCCTTAATCGCAACGACTTGACCAATGTGCGCTAAATCATTGTGATATTCTGTCAGTTTCATCGCCGTCAACAGCCGGGCCGCGGCTTCCGGAATGACGGGGGCGATGGCGATGGTCAGGTCGCGGACGACGTGAAACAGCGTACCCAACACGGCTGCCATGCGTTCGGGATCATTCTTGCGCAGCGCCCAGGGCGCCTGTGCGTCGACATATTGGTTACACGCGAACACGGCGCGCAGCCAAGCTTCGAGCCCGCCGGAAAAGTTCAGACGGTCAAACGCTGGCGCCATTTCGTCAAGCAACGCTGCACGCACGGTTTCCCGCAACGCATCGTCGTCCAAATGCTCCCCCGGTATTGGAACAACGCCGCCCAGATTCTTGAAAATCATGGACAATGTGCGCTGCGCCAGATTACCGAAACTGTTCGCAAGGTCAGCATTGCACGTCCGCACAATCGCCTCGGCGGAATAGCTGCCATCCTGACCGAAACTGACGTCGCGCAGCAGATAATAGCGCAGCGTATCGACGCCGAAATGGTCAACCAGATCAATCGGGTCGACAACATTTCCCACCGACTTTGACATTTTTTCGCCCTTGCTCAGCAAAAAGCCGTGTCCAAAGACGGCCTTGGGCAATGGCAAACCTGCGCTCATCAGAAAGGCTGGCCAGTAAACGGCATGAAAACGCACGATATCCTTGCCGATAAGATGCAGGTCGGCGGGCCAGAAATCGGCGAAATCGCTGGCGGGATCGGGGTATCCAAGGCCGCTGAGATAGGTGGCCAGCGCATCCACCCACACATACATGACATGGCCGGGCGATCCGGGCACCGGCACGCCCCAATCGAAACTGGTGCGCGACACGCTCAAATCGCGCAATCCACCCTCAACAAAGCGCAGCACTTCATTGCGACGGCTGGCGGGCTGGATAAAGTCCGGTTGTGTGCGATACAGGTCGAGCAGCGGTTGCTGATATCGCGAAAGGCGGAAAAACCAGCTTTCTTCGACCGTCCATTCGACGGGCGTGTCCTGCGGCGACCGCCACGCGCCGTCCGCACCTTTGCTGAGTTCGCTTTCTTCATAAAAAGCCTCGTCGCGGACCGAATACCAACCCTCATAGCGATCCAGATACAGATCGCCGCTGGCCGCCATCTTCTCCCAAAGCGCGATGCTGGCGGCATGATGGCGCGGGTCTGTCGTCCGCATAAACTGGGTAAAACTGATGTTCAGTCTCTCACACATCAACTTGAAATATGACGACATTTCATCCGCAAATTCCAGCGTTTCGCGGCCCGCGCCGCGCGCTGTCTGCGCCATTTTCAACCCATGCTCGTCGGTCCCGGTAACCAGCCGGACGTCGAATCCCCGTTGGCGTTTGAACCGCGCGACGACATCGGCGGCGATAGCCTCATAGGCATGGCCGATGTGCGGACGGCCGTTGGGATAGCTGATGGCCGTCGTCAAATAGTAGCGCTGGGTCATGTCCGGCCTCTACCCGCTTGGCGCGTCAAGGAAAAGCGCTGTGCGCGCCCTCCCCATTCATTTGTGCGAAAATAGATCCGATTTCGAATGCCACCATCGATTTCTCATAAGAACCCTGCACGGCATTGCGGCAAAGTCGCTCGATCGATCCGAATGCGTCAAGATGCGCAGCGCGGCGTGCAGGCGCCGCCTCCCGCGCCAAGCTGGCTGCCAGCGTCGGTGCAATCGCAACCAAAGTTTCGAACCGCGTCGCCGCTGCCGCTGTTGCAACCGAGGCGGCAAGGCGCTCGCGCTGGCGGTTATCGGTGTCGCCGCTTGTGGCAATGGCGCGCAGATGCGACTCAATTGCGGCGGCATCTCCCTGCATCAGCGCCAGCGCGCTGCCGGGAATACCATGGCTGGCGAACACCGCCGACCGCCGCAATGCCTCGTCGGCCAGCGGCTGGGTTGCGCGCAGCCATGACAGCATGACGTCATCATCAAGTGGTTGAAAACGCATCAATCTACACCGCGACCGGATGGTGGGCAACAGGCCGCCCGGCGCGTGCGTGATCAAAAAGAAAAAGCTGTTGGCCGGGGGTTCCTCCAACGTCTTGAGCAGCGCATTTGCGCCCTTTGCTTCCAGATCGTCGACCGCGTCGATGATGATGACCCGGCGGTGGCCCAGCCCGATCGACATGGTCAGTCGCTGCGTCATGGCGCGCACCTGATCGATGCTGATGCTGCGCGCGACGGCTTTGTCTTTATCCCCCTTGTCGCCGCGATCCGCCTTGATTTCGCGTTCGAGTGTGTTGAGTTCGGGGTGCGTGCCGTTGTCGCACAAGTGCGCTGCCGCCGCATCATCGGCATCGTCGAGCGACGTCGCGTGCGCGAGGTCGCGGCCATTTGCGAGCAGAAAGCGCGCTGCCCGCGTCGCAAAGGCTGCTTTCCCAAGCCCTTTGGCGCCCGCAAGCAGCCATGCATGGTGCAACCGACCCTGACGGCAGGCGTTCAAAAAGGCCAATTCGGCGCGTTCATGTCCAATCATCATGGCAAAAGGTCACCGATATGGGCCCAGATTTGCGCTGCCACCGCATCACGGTCGGCATTCGCGTCGATTGCGACGACACGTTCTGGCTCCCGCACGGCTATGGTATGGAAGCGGTCGGCCAGCCGCGCATGATAGGCCGCAGGCTTGGATTCCATGCGGTCGCCGCCCTCCCCCTGCCGCGCGGCAAGGCGATTGCGCGCGGTTTCGGCGTCGATTTCGAACAAAAAGGTGCGATCGGGCATTAATCCTGCCGACCCGACGGCGTGCAGCGCCATGATGGCGTCATCGTCGAGACCGCCGCCGCCGCCCTGATATGCGCGCGAGCTGTCGACGAAACGGTCGCATACTACCCATTCGCCGCGCTCAAGCGCCGGGCGTATGACGCGCGCGACATGGTCGGCGCGCGCGGCTGCGAACAGCAATGCCTCGGCCCGCGCGCCCCATCGGTCGACCTCGCCTGCGATCAACAACTCGCGGATGGCTTCGGCACCGGGGCTGCCACCCGGCTCGCGGGTCAAGTGAACGGCGAGGCCGCGCGCGCGCAATGCCGCTGCCAATACCGCCGCCTGCGTCGACTTCCCGGCCCCCTCGCCGCCTTCCAGCGTCAGAAAACGGCCGCGCGTCACTTATCGCGCATGATCCGCGCGTCGCGGTAACCCTTGGCGCGGACATCGCTGAGCGCCTTTTGCGCGGCGGCTTCGTCTTTGAACGGGCCAAGGCGGACGCGCCAGACCGATCCCGATTTGGCGACGCTGCCGCCCGTCGATTTGGCCACGGCGTCGGCGCGCGACTGGGTGCCAAAGGCCGAAACCTGGACGATATAGCCGCGGCCCAGCGCGGAGGAAGTGGAAGTCGCTTTGACAGGAGCCGCTTTGGTGGTTGCTGCAGGCTTGGCCGCGGCAGGCTTCGCTGTCGCGGCAGGCTTCGCTGTCGCGGCAGGACGACTGCCCGATCCGGCACCCTCTACAATGAAGCGGTCGCCGCTTGGTGGCGACGCCACATCTTCGCGAACCGCCACGGATTCGACGGGGCGGGGTC
>JBEGPL010000093.1:0-2589 GCA_041181445.1 Pseudomonadota bacterium | reverse complement strand
AAGTGCGGCTCGATGCCCACCGCTTTTACCAGCGACTTGGCTATCAGCGCACCAGTCTGCGCTTTGCCCGCGACGTCAGCATGGATTGACGATCGTCAATCAATCCCCACAAATCGCCCCGCTTCCCTGTCCTTCACCACCTTCAGCCCATCAAACACCTGCCCGCTCATCGCGATATAGACGCCGGGGGGCGCGACCTGTGCCGTCGCAAAGGCCATGCCGAGGTTGAAGCCCGCGTCGGTTTCGGCAAAGCGCGCGGGCGACAGCGCGCCGGTGAGCACGATGGTCTTGCCCGGCACTTCGGCGGCGAGCACGCGCGCCGTTTCGGTCATCGTGTCGGTGCCGTGGGTGATGACGATGCGGCTTTCGGATGCTTCGGCGGCGCGGCGCGCGATGTTGGCGCGGTCGGCGACGGTGAGTTCAAGGCTGTCCTTGCGGCACACTTCCTCGATCCGGTAAGCCAGCGCGACGCGCGCTTCCTGCAACAAAGCGGGGATGCCGCTGTCGACGATCTGATATTCGCTGAGCGCGTCGAAGTAATTTTTGTCGATCGTGCCGCCGGTGGTGAGGATGAGGATCGCCGTCTGGGTCATGGCCGCCGCGCATAGCCGATGCGCGGGCCGAGCGAAAGCAGGAGCGCGGCTAGCCGTCGATCCGTGCGATCAACCCGTCGTGCACCCATTGGCCCAGCCATGTGCCGATCATCGCCACTGTGGCCGCGTCGTCGGCGTCGCCGCGCAGCCCGTCGCACAGGTCGCCAAAGCCTGCCCCGGCCTCAACCAGTTGCAGCGCGGCATGTTCCGCCGCGTCGATGATGCGGAAATGCGGCGCGAATCCGCGGCGCCAGACGATCAGCGCCGATGGCGCGTCCAGCGGCGCGGCGCCGGGCGGTTCGCGATCGTCGGCCAGCGCGTGCCAGATCGCGGTGGCATTGGTCGCGGCGACGCGCATCGCCAGGCTTTCGACCAGCCCGAAGCGCGCGGCGGCCCAGTCGGGCGCCGCCGTGATCGCCGCCGTCAGCCCAGCGGCATCGACAACCGGCCCGTCGGGCGCGCCGAACGCCTGCTGCATATGCCATTCGAGCCACGCCAGTTCGGTGACTTCGGGATCATCCGCGAACAGCGCCGCCAGCGTCGCCGGAAAGCCGCCACCATAGGCGTCGAGCGTCCAGCTGGACGGCGGGTGCAGGATGATGTGGTGCGTCGCAGCGGTGACAAAGGCGTCGTCGCCGATCCAGCTCCACGTCTTGTCAAAGCCCGATTTCAGCGCCTCGATCAACCGCGCACGATAGGCTCCCCGATAAATGGCGAGGCCGGGCGACGATGTGTCGCCATCGCCGACAATGCGCGTGCGCAAATCGCGTTGAAAGGCGAGCAGGTTCATGCCAGCGCGCGCCGGTCGGCCAGCACCCGGGCAAAACCAAGTTCGCCGAGCAATTCGTCCAGCGGCGGGATGGCGTCGTCACGCTCGATCATCGTCGCGGCATGGCCGAAACGGGCGCAGGCGCGGGCATACAGGTCCCACACCGCATCGCACACCGGCGCGTCGTGCGTGTCGATCAGCATGGCGTCGCCGACGCTGTGCCCTGCAAGGTGGATTTGCCGCACCCGGTCGGCGGGGATGCCGTTCAGGAACGCATCGACGTCGAACCCGTGATTGCTGCCGCTGACATAGACATTGTTGACGTCGAGCAGCAGATAACATCCGGTGCGCGCGCTCATCGCTGCCAGAAATTCCCATTCACTGTAATCACTGTCGGCAAAGGACAGGTAGCTCGATGGATTTTCGAACAGCATCGGCCGTTCGAGCACGTCCTGTGCATGGGCGATGTTGGCGCAGACGATGTCGAGCGCTTCGTGGGTATAGGGCAGCGGCAAAAGGTCGTGGCTGTTCAGCCCGTCGACGCCGGTCCAGCACAGATGGTCGGACACCCAAAGCGGATCGACGCGGTCGGCCAGCGTTTTGAGATGCCGCAGATAATCACCGTCCAGCCCCTGTGCGCTGCCGATGTTCATCGACACGCCGTGCATGATGACGGGGTGGCGTTCGCGGACTGCGTCGAGCGTGTGGAGCGGGCGTCCGCCGCTGATCATGAAATTTTCGGAGATGATTTCGACAAAATCGACGGGCACATCGCGCGCCAGATAGTCGGCGTGGTGGTCCTTGCGCAGGCCCAGACCGAAACCGCGAAACGGAGGAATGATGTCGGTCATTATGGTTCCACAAAGGGGCAGAAGGCCCGGCCGGCATCAACCGGCCGGGCCGCGCAAAATCAGCCCAGATCGCCGATGGTGCCGCCGTCCTTCAGGCATTGTGCCGCCTTCATCGCCTTGAAGCCATGGCCTTTGCACGCATTCATGCCCTTGCATTCATGTTCGGTCGTCTTGCAATCGGCGGTGCCGTTGCAGCTGTTGACGCCATAGCAATGGACCGTATCGTCGGCGCCCAGCGCATTGCCGCTGCTGCCAGCGGGCGGGGTGGCCGCGTTGGCAAGCGACGCCAGCGCGAACAGCGCGGCCGACGCGGCAAGACCGGCGGTGGTTTTGGTGGTGATCGACATGGGATATTCTCCAGACATAGGGTTTCTTG
>JBEGPL010000092.1:0-2586 GCA_041181445.1 Pseudomonadota bacterium | reverse complement strand
AAACCCGAAGAAATCGTTGGATAAAATATGGATGTCTGGTCTTAAAAATGCCGTCGGAGCGATCCGGCGGCATTTTTTGTGTATTCTTGGGTCCGGCTGCGCTATCTTTCCATATGTCAGGGAAGGTTTTGGTTGTCGGGCATAGCGTAACATTGTGGCAATGACTCATTCAACGCCTAAGCATGTCTATGCCACATTTGGTGCGTAAACGTCCGCAAGGTTAGAACGTCCGCCCTGAAGTCGCTAGCTGGGGTTATTTAGCTCATGTTGGCTCGCGCGACATTTACGGGGGAAGAATGATGTCAAAAGTCATTTACGTCGCAATATCAGCGCTTTGCTATGCCGCATTCTTTGTCGCTTTCACTTATTTCGCGGGCTTTGTCGGTGGGATAGACTTGCTGCCCACCCATGTCGACAAGGGGATATCGGGACCGTTGGGGCAGGCGGTCATCGTCGATCTGGCACTCATTGCATTATTTGGCGTGCAGCACAGCGTGATGGCGCGCCAGTCATTCAAAGCCAAGTGGACGCAAGTCGTGCCGCAACCGCTCGAACGCAGCGTTTATTGCCTCGCGACAGCGCTCGTGCTCGCGGCGATGTTCATGCTCTGGCATCCGATCGACGCGATATTGTGGGACATCACAAATCCGCTGCTTCGCGATGTTCTCTGGGGCCTTTTCGCGCTCGGCTTTGGCATCGTCTTTGTCAGCACCTTTCTGCTCAATCATTTCGAACTTTTCGGGCTGGCGCAGATGTGGCGTCATGTGCGCGGAACGCCCGAACAAGCTGCCCAAATGCGGACACCCTTATTCTATCGCTGGGTACGTCATCCGATCTATACCGGGTTCACGCTGGCCTTTTGGTCGGCGCCAACGATGACGGTGGGGCATATGCTGCTGGCGGCGGGGCTGACCGTCTATATCCTGATCGGCATTGCTTATGAGGAAAAGGATCTGGTCAATCTGTTCGGGCAGGAATATCGGGCTTACCGCGCCAAGGTGGGAATGTTGTTTCCCGGTGTCGGGCGTATCAACTGACGCGGGGGCGATCAAAAGTCGCTGTTACCGAAGCGCGCGACGCCCTTGTTCTGGCCCGGCGGGTCGAGCACATCAAGGTCGAGTTCAAGCGGCGTGCCGATCCATTGGCCAAGGCTGGTATGATCGGCCATGTCATCCTGCGTCAGCGGGTGGATCAGCGCCCGCAAGCCGGTGGGCACAATCGCCGCCATGACCGCGTCGCGCGCGCTGCGCATAAAGTGGATCTCATATTGGGCAATCGGGTGCGGCCCCACGGGCCGGTCGGTCATGGCCCCGACAAACAGGACGTCGGGGTCAGCCTTGAACGCGGCGTGTAACGCGGCGGCGGTGGCGCTCTCGTCCGGCGCATAATAGATATGGGCGTGATAGGGTGCGGCGTCGCTTGCGGCGTCAAAATTCATCGGCGACGTCCAACAATCGCGTCAGTTTCGCGGGCGCCACCGCCCGCCAGCTTTTGGCCAGCCAGTCGCCGATATGCTCCCAGTCATTGTCGCCCAGGTCAAGCCGGATGGCGACCCAGCCGTCGCCGAAATAGGCGGGGCGGTAATAACGGTCCTCGTCCTGTTCGATCAGCATCGCCTGTTCCTCCGCGCCGCTGATCTTGACGAGCAGTGACAATTTGCCGTCGCCATGATGATCGCGGCTGACATAGGCGAATTTCTTGCCCTTGATGATGCCGAAACAGGGCATGCCGTGGCTGATTGTTTCTTCGGCTTCTGGCTGCGCCAGCGCGCGGGAGCGCACCTGATCGATCAGCCATTCGGGCGACGTCGCGCGCGCGACATAATCGCCAAGGGTGCGCGCATAGAGTTGGTGTTCGGCAATCAGCACGCGAGCGGCAAGCGTGTCGGCGGTGTCGCCGGGGATGACCGCGACTTCGGTCTGGCCAAGGATCGGGCCGTCGTCGAGTTCGGCCGTGACCAGATGAACGGTGCAGCCCGCGACGCGGTCGCCCGCGTCAAGTGCGCGTTGATGCGTGTGCAGCCCCTTATATGCCGGGAGCAGGCTGGGATGGATGTTGAGCATCCGCCCGTGCCACTGCCCGGCAAATGCGGGGCTGAGGATGCGCATATAGCCCGCAAGCGCGACATGGTCGGCGCGCGCGGCGACAAGGGCATCGTGCATGATCGCGTCATGCGCCTCGCGGGTCATGCCGGTGTGCGGGTGGGCAAAGGTCGCGATCCCCTCGGCGGCGGCGAGCACCAGGCCGGGGGCATCGGGATTGTTGCTGGCAACCAGCACGACTTCATAGGGGCAATCGGGGCGTTTCGCGGCATAGATTAGCGCGGCCATATTGGTCCCGCTGCCCGAGATCAGGATGGCGATACGGGCTTTAGCCATCATGCGTCGCAGTCCACGGCGCAAGCGCGCTCCATGTCTCGGCGTTTCCAGACACGGTGCAGCCCTTTGCGCCTGCGGCAATATGGCCGATCCGGTGAACCGTCTCGCCCGCGGCCGTCAGCGCCGCCGTGACCGCCGCGACATCGTCGGCCGCGACCACCACCGCCATGCCGATGCCGCAGTTGAATGTGCGCGCCATTTCTTCGGG
>JBEGPL010000091.1:0-2615 GCA_041181445.1 Pseudomonadota bacterium | reverse complement strand
GGCGCGTCGACTTGGGCGGGCCCGCCGCTGATCATCGCCAGCGGCCTGTTGATCGTGTGGCGCGAACACCGACTGTCGCGGCCGCATGCAAAGGAGATGATCGCATGACCAAAGCCACCCTCTATCACTGCGCCGACGCGCGCTCGCTGCGCTGCCTGTGGGCGGTGGAGGAAGTGGGCATGGACATTGAACTGCAAAACCTGCCCTTTCCGCCGCGCGCCTTTGCCCCCGAGTATAAAGCGATCAACCCGCTCGGCACCGTGCCCGCATGGATCGAGGGTGGATTGCTGATGACCGAATCGGCGGCGATCGTCGAACGTATCGTCGATGGCACATCGCTGGCCGTCGCACCGGTTGAGCCCGATCATTGGGACTATCGCAACTGGTTGCACCGCAGCGACGCGACGCTCACCTTTCCGCTGGCGATCATGCTCCGTTATAGCCGCCTGGAACAGGGCGAGCGCCGCCAGCCGCAGGTCGTCGACGATTACCGCGCCTTTTTCGGCGGCCGCGCGCGCAGCATCGAAAGCGCATTGTCCGACGGGCGCGAATGGCTGGTCGCGGGGCGCTTCACCGCCGCCGACATCGCGGTTGGCTATGCCGCGTTTCTGGCGGGCAGCGTGGGCGCCGACGGCGAGCTGGGCAATGCAACACAGGCTTGGCTGGCGCGCTGCACATCGCGCGGCGGATTTGCGCGCGCGCGGGCGCGGCAGACGGGTCGTTTGTGACGACCGCCTGAACCCGGCTCAATTCACCATCCGGTCCATCCCCGCCCAATAGGGTGCGCGCAGGTCTTTGCGCAGAATTTTGCCGCCGGCGTTGCGCGGCAAGGCGGCGATGACGTCGATCGATTTGGGCACTTTGAACGGCGCGATGCGTTCGCGGGCATAGGTGATGACGGCATCGGCATCGATCGTTGCGCCCGGTTTTGCGACGCACACCGCCTTCACCGCCTCGCCCCATTTGGCGTCGGGAACGCCGATCACCGCCACTTCGAGCACATCGGGGTGGCCGTAAATCGCGCTTTCGACTTCGGCGGGATAGACGTTTTCGCCGCCGGTGATGATCATGTCCTTCACCCGGTCGTGGATATAGACATAGCCGTCTTCGTCCAGGTAACCCGCGTCGCCGGTCTTGATCCAGCCATCGGTCATCGTGTTCGCCGTGGCGTCGGGCAGGTTCCAATAACCCAGCATATTGTTGGTCGAACGCGTCCAGATTTCGCCCACATCGCGCGGCGGCAGGCTTTCGCCGCCGCTGCCGACGATCCGCACCTCGACCCCGGGCAGCGGCTTGCCCGCCGAACGCATCCGTTCATTGCCCGCCGGGTCATGGTCTTCGGGCGGCAGCATGATGATCGTGCCCGTCGTTTCGGTCATGCCATAGGCCTGCATGAACTGCGCGCCGAACATGCTGATCGCCTGGCGCAGCAGTTCGAGCGGGATCGGCGCGGCGCCATAGATGATATATTTCAGACGGCTGTAATCGACGCTGGCGCAGCGCGGATGGATCAGCAGCATGTGAAGCGCGGCGGGCACGATGAAAAAACGCGTCACCCCGCCCTTTTCGACCGCGTCAAAAACGCCATCGGGCGTAAATTCGGGCAGGATGACGGCGGGTAACCCCGCCGCGAGCGCCAATATCCCCAGCCCGGTGCCCCCGATGTGCGCGCATGGCATGGCGACCAATATCGCTTCATCGTCGTCATAATGCTGATAGGGCAGCCCCGCCTCCTGCGTCACGCGGCGCAGGCCAAACAGGTTGCGGTTAGTCAGCACCGCGCCCTTGGGATTGCCCGTCGTGCCCGACGTATAGAGTTGCAGCACGCCCTCGTCCGGTGCCGACGGGTCGAACAGGCCGCGCGCACTCGCGCCGATCCAACCCTGTGTGGCATCGGCGGTGAGCATGCGCTCGACATGGTCAAGCTGACCCCGCAGCGCCGCGCCGGCGTCCTCAAATCCGGGGCCGAGGAACAGGATGCGTGCCTGCGTGTCATTGACTATGAACGCCCATTCGGCGGGAGCCAACCGCCAGCCGACCGGCACCATCACCACGCCCATCCGCGCCGCCGCAAAAAACAGGGTGAAATAAAGATCGCTGTTCTTGCCAATCCACGCGATCCGGTCGCCCTTCGTCAGCCCCGCCGCTTGCAAGCCGCCGATGATGCGCGCCGTGCGGTCTTCCAGTTCGGCCCAGCTTGTCGTCCGGTCGCCCTCGCGCAGCGCGATGCGGTCGGGGCGCATGTGCGCCCAATGCGTGATGAATTCGTCGAACGTCACCATGTCATCGGCAGCCACGACCCGTCTCCCACTGTCCGCGCCGCCCGTTGGCGGTCACAGGCAAAGGCTAGACCATGGGTTTGCGGAAAACCAGCGTCAGATTGTTCGCGGGCATCGCGGTGCGCTGGACCAGGGCAAGGCCCTGCGCCGCCGCCGCCGCCACGATGGCGTCACGGTCGCGCAGGCCCCACGCGGGGTCGCGCGCGCGTAGCGATGCGTCGAACGCAGTGTTGCTGGGCGCGGTCGGCACATCGGCCTCGACAAAGGGGCCATAGAGGATCAGCGGTGCGCCGGGCTGCAGCAACCCGCCCGCCCCTGCCATCAGCCCCTCACAGG
>JBEGPL010000090.1:0-3495 GCA_041181445.1 Pseudomonadota bacterium | reverse complement strand
CAGCGCTCGCTGGAGGCTGAACTGCGCGAGGCGCTGAAGCGCGCCAAGCCGATCACGCCCAAGCGGCGCGAGGAGTTGATCGAAAAGTTGATGGAAATAAGGGCGATGACGCCCAAAGGCGTGAAACAAACGCCGTCCGAGCAGCTTGTCCGTGAGGACCGCGACGGATATCGTGACTGAGCGTGCTGGTCGTCGATACCAGTGTGGCCGTCAAATGGGTTGTGCCCGAAAATCCCGAAAACATCGAAGCGGCGACCGACATTGCGCTTAGCTTGCTGACACGCGGACTGCTCGCGCCGGATTGCATGTTGGCCGAATTTGCCAATGCCATGTTCAAAAAGGTCCGGCGCGCTGAAATCCCGCAGGAACAGGCGCGTCAATCGGTGGCCATACTTCCCAGCCTGGTCAGTTTCTTGCCCACATCGGCGCTGGTTGCTCCGGCATTGGATCTTGCCATGCGGATCAACCATCCCATTCACGATTGTATATTTTTGGTCATGGCCGTGCAGAATGATTTGCCATTGATCACGTCGGATGAGAAATTCGTCACCCGGTGCCGGGCCGACGGGGCAACTTATCCCATTCATTCATTGGCGGAGCGAAGCTGGTTATGACCCTCAACGCCGACCTGTTCTGGTCGTTCCGCTCGCCCTATTCCTATCTGGCGATCGGGCGATACCGCGCGCTGACGCAGAGCCACGACGTCGCGATCAATTTGCGTCCGGTCTTTCCGCTCGCCATTCGTCAGCCCGATTTTTTCGAGCGCAATCACCCCAATTGGCTGGGCTATACGATGCGCGACATGATGCGCGTCGCGCAGATGGAGGGCATCGCCTTTGGCCCGCCGCGTCCCGACCCGATCGTGCAGAATATCTTCACCCGCGAAATTGCGGCCGATCAGCCCTATATATACCGACTGACGCGGCTGGGGCAGGCGGCGGCGCGGGCGGGCAAGAGCCTGGATTTCTGTGCCGAGGTCGCGCCGCTCATCTGGGGCGGGCAGGAAAATTGGCACGCGGGCGACCATTTGGCAAAGGCGGCGGCGCGCGCGGGGTGCGACCTCGCCGCGCTCGACGCCGAAGCCGTCGCCGATGCCGACGCGCTCGACGCCGAAATCGCGGCGAACCAGACGGCGCTGGAGGCCGCGGGGCATTGGGGTGTGCCGACGCTTGTGTTCGATGGTGAGCCCTTCTTTGGTCAGGACCGGATCGCGATGGCCCGGTGGCGGATGGACCAGAAAGGATTGACGGCGCGATGAGCGATGCGATGGCTGGCGGGTGCGGCTGCGGCGCGATCCGCTATGCCTGTACGCATGCCGACCGCGACGGCTATTTTTGCCATTGCCGCATGTGCCAGCGCGCGGTGGGCAATGTCGCCGCCGCCTTTTGGAATGTGCGCAAGGACAGCGTGACTTGGGCGGGGGCCGAGCGCGCCTATCATATGTCGTCGCCGTTCGGGCGGCGCGGCTTTTGCGGCACATGCGGCACGCCGCTCAGCTTTGACTATCCTGACAGCGACCGGATAGACCTGACCATCGGGTCACTTGACGACCCGTCGACTTTTGCCCTGACCAGCCATTTCGGCGTCGAAAGCCGCCTCGCTGGATGGACGGTCGCGGGCGACGTGCCGGTGATGCGGTGCGAGGATCATCAACCGCTGGCCGACCGCTGGGCCGGGGTGCGCGGCGGACCCGAATGAAGCCGGTCCCGCAATTTCATGATGCCGCCGATGGCGTCCGGCTGGCCTTTTACACGCTGGGCGACCCCGGCGCGCGGCCACTGTTGCTGATCCACGGCTATATGTCCGACGCTTGGACCAACTGGATGAAGTTCGCGCCGACGGCATCGACGATTGCCGATGCGGGCTATCATGTCATCATGCCGGACCTGCGCGCGCATGGGGCCAGCGCCAAGCCGCACGACCCCGCCGCCTATCCGCGCGATGTGCTGGCCGACGACATGTTTGCGCTTGTCGCGCATCTGGACCTGACAGATTTTGATCTGGCGGGCTATTCGCTGGGCGGGCGCACGGTCGCGCGCATGCTTGCGCGGGGCTGCCGCCCGGGCCGCGCGATCATCGCCGGGATGGGATTGGCCGGCGTTACCGACGTCGGCCCGCGCACCGCGTTGTTCCGGCACGCGCTGACCCATTTGGGCCAACATGCGCGCGGATCGCCAGCTTTCATGGTTGAAGCCTTTCTGAAGACCAGCGGCGGCGATCCTGTGGCGCTCGACATGTTGCAGGACAGTTATTGCGACACCGCGCAAGACGCACTTGCCGCGATCGACACGCCGGTCGCGGTTATTTGCGGCGCCGATGACCGCGACAATGGCAGCGCCGGCGACCTGGCCGCGCGCCTGCGCTATGGCACTTATGTTGAAATTCCGGGCAATCATATGAATGCGATCACGCGGCCGGCATTCGGCGCCGCGATTGCGGCCTATTTGCGCGGATAGGCGCACAGCTGCCGTTCGTCGAAAAGCCCCCGGCAACCGCTTGACCCATCGGGGCGGCGCGGCCAGTGTCCGCGCGTAAATCCGACCGGGGAGTTTGACCATGAAGAGCCTTGTTTCCACCCTTGCGCTGGCCACTGCGCTGGCTGCGTCGCCCGTGCTGGCGATCACCGCGCCTGCGCCGGTCGCCGCGCCCCAGCCCGCGCTGGCCCCGACCCCCGCCGATGCCGACGCCTTTGTCGCGGCGGCCGAAGCCGAACTGCTGGCCTATTCAAACCGGGCGCAGCGCGTCGTGTGGATTCAGGAAACCTATATCAACGAAGATACCGAGGCGCTGGCGGCCGAAGTTGGCGCAGAAGGCGGCAAGCTGAACGTCCGGCTCGCGCTCGAAGCGGCGAAATATGACAAGGTGCCCGGCCTGTCGCCGGTGACCGCGCGCAAGCTCAACATGTTGCGCACCGCGATCACCATGCCCGCCCCGTCGCGTGACGGCGCCGCCGAAGCCCTCGCCGCGATCGGGACCAATATGGCGGGCCAATATGGCAAGGGCAAAGGCACGCTGCGCGGGCAGCCGATTTCAGGATCGGATATCGAGGCGGAAATGGGCACCAACCGCAACCCCGACGAGCTGAGGGAAATGTGGACCAGCTGGCACGACAATGTCGGCGCGCCGATGAAGGACCAATATGTCCGCCAGATCGGCCTCGCCAACGAAGGCGCGCGCGAGCTGGGGTATAAGGACGTCGGTGCGCTGTGGCGGTCCAATTATGACATGTCGGCGGAGGATTTTTCGCGGACGATGGACAAATTGTGGGGCGAGGTGAAACCGCTCTATGATGCGCTCCATTGCTATACGCGTGCCCAGCTCAACGCGAAATATGGCGATGCGGTCCAGCCCAAAACCGGACCGATCCGCGCCGATTTGCTTGGCAATATGTGGGGTCAGGAATGGGGCGGCATTTACGACATCGTCGCGCCCAAGGGTGCGGGCGACATTGGGTATGACATCGGCGCGCTGCTGGACGCAAAGGGCACGGGACCA
>JBEGPL010000089.1:0-16190 GCA_041181445.1 Pseudomonadota bacterium | reverse complement strand
CTGTTCGCGCGCGCGGCGGGGCTGGCAGACCATTGGGCGAGGGCCGCCCACGCGTTGTGCGACGCACCGCATGTTATCGACATCCGGACCATCGGGCTGGTCGCCGCCGTCGAACTTGCCCCGCGCCCCGATGCCCCGGGCCAGCGCGCGATGGACATTTTCCACGCGGCGTTCGACGCCGGGCTGCTGATCCGTGTGACCGGTGATATTGTCGCGCTGTCACCGCCGCTGATCATCAGCGGCGACCAGATCGATGAACTGTTCGGCACGTTGCGGGCGCTGATTTCTGCGGCAAAATAAGGCGGATTTCAGCCCTTCAACGCGCGGCGGATGCTGACGATATCATTGTCAAGATCGCTATCGGCAGCGCGCAAGGCCTCAACCGCGCGGACCGCATGGATCACCGTTGAATGGTCGCGGCCGCCAAATTTGCGTCCGATTTCGGGGTAAGAGCGCGGCGTGAGTTCTTTTGCCAGATACATGGCCACCTGACGCGGCCGGGCAATCGCGCGCACCCGGCGTTTCGATGACATTTCGGATTTGTCGAGCCGGTAATGCGCGCACACCGCGCGCTGGATTTCGTCGATGGTGATCCGCGGGCGGGCGCCGCGCACCGATTCGGCCAGCCGGTCTTCGGCGAGGGCCAGTGTGATCGCGGCGCCGGTGAGCGCGGCATAAGCGAGCAATTTATTGAGCGCGCCTTCGAGCTCGCGCACGTTGCGGGTAAAGTGGCGGACGAGGTAGGCGACGACGTCGTCGGGTATCATGATGCCGGGCACGCCCGCAATCCGTTGCCGCACAATGCGTTCGCGCAGTTCGCCGTCGGCAGCCTCGATGTCGGCGACCAGCCCGCCCGACAGGCGCGACAGCAGCCGTTGATCGACGCCATCGAGCATGTGCGGTGGCCGGTCGGCGGTGACCACCAGCCGCTTGCCCGCGCCGAGCAGGTCGTCAATCGTGTGCAGCAATTCTTCCTGTGTCGACCCCTTGCCGATGACGAATTGGAGGTCGTCGATCAACAGCATGTCGGCGGCGCGCAGCCGCGCCTTGAACGCCATCATTTCGTTCGCACGCATCGCACCGACAAATTCGAGCATGAATTTTTCGGCCGACAACAGGATGATCCGCGCGTCAGGGCGCAGCGCCAGAAACGCCTGTGCCATCGCGTGCAGCAAGTGCGTCTTGCCCTGTCCTGTGCCCGATTGGAGATAAAGCGGATTGAACAGCGGCGTTTCGGCTGCTGCCATCCGCCGCGCGGCGTTGGCCGCCAATATGTTGCTGCGCGCGACGACGAACCGGTCAAAACTCTGGCGCGGGTCGAATTGTGGCCGCTCGCCGGTCGCCAAAGGCGTCGCCGTGACCGGCATCGTCGTGTGCTGCGGTAAGGACGGCGAAACGGTATCGCTGCGCACCCCGTCGTCGCGCGCGGAATCGGCGCGCACATCGATGCGCTGGACCGCCGGACAATGCAGCCGCCACGCCAGCAACAGCCGTTCGGCAAAACGGTCGTTGATCCAGTTTGCGGAAAAACGCGTCGTCGCGGTCATCGCAACGGTTCCGGTGTCGGCGCACCAGTCGGCCAGCCGCAACGGTCTCAGCCAATGGTCAAAGGTGCGTGCACCCAGGTCGCGCCGCAGCGTAGCGGCGACGTCGGCCCACAGTGCGCCGAGCGATTCGGATGTCGGCGCGGTGGACAGGTCCGTTCCGACCGTCCCCCCCGCCTGACCATCCGAATTTTTCTGTTGCGCCACCCGCGTCCCTCTCGCCCCAAAAAAGTCCAAGCGCGCCATGCCCCCACACCGCACCTGTTGATCACCCGCTTCCCCGGACCGCGCGGCGCGCCGCAAAAACCACCGCCATCGCGCCGTCCGAAAAGCGGCGCGCAGACCCATGGAAATATGATGTGGCGGCCACGAGCGGAAAGCGCGCGACACCCCTGTCTAGGCAGGGGCGCGCGAGTCGAGCAAGCGCAGAAATGTCATAAATCCGAAATAAATCATTTGACTCGGGCAAGTGGCCCAAATTGCGTCGATCGGCATTTTTCTCATTTTATTTCAGCATGTTAATTTGATTGACCGACCGTGACATGCGCCGAATCGCGGGGAAAGCTGGATTCGCTGCGATGCAGCAACGCGCGGCACGGCGCGGCGCGGCTGCGGGCACAAAAAAGGGGCCGACGCCGCATTGGCATCGACCCCCATTTGTTCGATGCGACCGGCGGCTCAGGCGAGCGCGGTCACCGCTTTGGTCAGGCGCGAATATTTGCGCGCTGCCGTATTTTTGTGGACGACGCCCTTGGCGACGCCGCGTGCCAGTTCAGGCTGCGCCGCGACCAGTGCCGCAGCGGCGGCATCCTTGTCGCCCGCCGCGACCGCATTTTCGACCTTTTTGACCAGCGTCCGGATCCGCGAAACGCGATTCTTGTTCACGGTGGCGCGCGCCTGGTTGCGGCGGATGCGCTTCTTTGCCTGCGGCGTATTGGCCATTTCAATCCTCGGAAAATCAGATGGTTACGGACGGTCACCGCAATGGGGGCCGCTCGACGAAGCGCCGCCCTTAACGGCGACCTGCCGATTCGTCAACCGCAAAAGCCCCGCAAAATGGCGCCCTTCACCGCTGACAGCGCGCGCAATAAAAGGTTGAACGTCCCGAATCGACGCGGCGAAGCACAGGCGCGCCGCACGCGCACGACTGGCCCGCGCGCCCATAGACCCGCCAGTCCTTGGCGAAATAGCCCAGTTCGCCGTCGGGCGCGGCAAAGTCGCGCAATGTTGATCCGCCCGCCGCAATCGCTGCGGCGAGCACTTGCTTGATCGCCGCCACCAGCGCGCCCAGCCGCTTCGGGCTGATCGACCCGGCCGCGCGCGTCGGCGCTATCCCCGCCATGTGCAGCGCCTCGCACACATAGATGTTGCCCAGCCCGGCGACGATATTCTGGTTGAGCAGCATCGCTTTCACCGGCGCGGCGCGGCCGCGGATCGCCGCCGCCAGCGCGCCAGCGTCGAACGCATCGGACAACGGTTCGGGGCCCATGCCGACAAAGGCGCGATAGGCGCCAAGGTCCGCCGACGCGACCAGGTCGAGCGAGCCGAACCGGCGCGGATCGTTGAGCACGACGCGCCGTCCCGCCGCCGTCGTGATCGCCACATGGTCGTGCTTTTCCAGTTCGTCGGGGTCGACGCGCCAGCGCCCCGACATGCCGAGGTGGAAAATCAGCACATCATCCCGGTCGGTGTGGATCAGGCCATATTTCGCCCGGCGGGTCAGCGCTGTCACCCGCGCGCCGGTCAGCCGCTGGCGCAGATCGACGGGAATCGGCCAGCGCAGATCGGCGCGAAACGCCTGCGCGTCGGCAATGACCTGTCCATCGAGCACGGGCCGCAGCCCGGCGACGGTGGTTTCAACTTCGGGAAGTTCCGGCATGGTGAATCCGCTAGCGGCAGCGCCGCCACTTGGCTAGAGGCGAAGCCATGAACGATACCGTCTCCTTTGGCTATGAACAGGTCAGCCCCGAAGAAAAAACCGCCCGCGTCGGCGACGTTTTTTCCAGTGTCGCGCGCAAATATGACGTGATGAACGACGCCATGTCGGGCGGGCTGCACCGCGTGTGGAAGGACCGCTTTGTTCGCCGCGTCAAACCCCGCGCCGATGAGGCCATATTGGATATGGCAGGCGGCACCGGCGACATTGCGTTCCGCATGGCGCCGTCGGGGGCCAGCATCACTGTCGCCGACATCAACGCCGACATGCTGGCGGTCGGCATGGACCGCGCGGCACAGCGCGGCGAGAGCGGCATGGTGTGGAGCGAGCAGAATGCCGAAACGCTCAGCTTTCCGGACCATTTCTTCGACGCCTACACCATCGCATTCGGCATTCGCAACGTGACGCGGATCGACGCTGCCTTGGCCGAGGCGCACCGTGTGCTGCGCTATGGCGGGCGTTTTTACTGTCTGGAATTTTCGACGACCGAATGGCCGGGTTTCGGCCAGGTCTATGACGCCTATTCGCACCATCTGGTCCCGCGTCTGGGCAAGATGATTGCGGGCGACGCCGACAGTTACCGGTACCTGATCGAATCGATCCGCCGCTTTCCGCCGATGCCGCAATTTGCGCAGATGCTGCGCGACGCGGGCTTTGTCCATGTAAAGGTCGAACCGATCATGGGCGGGCTGGTCGCGATCCACAGCGGGTGGAAAGTTTGACCCGACCGATAACCCATATCTGGCGGCTGCTGCGCTGGGGCCGCATCCTCGCGCGGCACGGCGCACTGCGCGGGATCGAGGGTGAACCGGCGACGCCGCCCGCCGTCAAGCGACTGTGCCGGATCGCGCGGCTGGGCACGATTCAGCCCAAGGTCCCTGACTATGCCGCCGCGTTCAAGGCGATTGGCCCGGCGGCGGTGAAACTGGGCCAGACGCTTGCGACGCGGCCCGACCTGGTCGGCGACGTCGCCGCGCGTAACCTGTTGTCGTTGCAGGACGCATTGCCCCCCGTCGGTTTCGACCTGATCCGGCAAGAGATTGAGGCGGCGTTCGGCCGCCCGCTCGACACCCTCTATGCGTCGTTCGACCCCGAACCCGTCGGGTCGGCAAGCATCGCGCAGGTCCACCGCGCGGTGACCACCGAAGGCCGCACCGTCGCCGTCAAGGTGCGCCGCCCCGGCATCGACAAGCAATTTGCCCGCGACATCGAAACCTATGAATGGGCCGCCGCACATCTGGAGGCGCTGGGCGGCGAGGCGACACGGTTGCGCCCGCGGCAGGTGATCGCCAATTTCAAGCGCTGGACGCTGCGCGAGCTCGACCTGCGGCGCGAAGCGGCATCGGCGTCTGAGCTGGGCGATGCGATGCGCGCCGTGCCAACATATGAAGTGCCGGCGATCGACTGGGACCGCACATCGTCGCGGGTGATGACGCTCGACTGGATCGACGGGATCAAGATTTCGCGCCGCGACGACCTGATCGCCGCTGGCCACGACATGGACGCCCTGTCACGCAATCTGGTGCTCGCCTTCCTGCGCCAAGCGATTGCCGAGGGGTTTTTCCACGCCGACATGCATCAGGGCAATTTGTTCATCAAGGCCGACGGCACCATCGCTGCGGTTGATTTTGGCATCATGGGGCGGATCAACCGCAAGGCACGCTTCTGGCTCGCCGAGATTCTCTACGGGCTGACCACCGGCAATTATCAGCGCGTCGCCGAAATTCATTTCGAGGCGCAATATGTCCCCGATTATCACAGTGTCGAGGAATTCGCGACCGCGTTGCGCGCCGTCGGCGAACCGATGCGCGGCAAGCCTGTTGCCGAACTGTCGGTCGGCCAAATGCTCGACGGGCTGTTCGCCATCACCCGCGATTTCGACATGGCGACCCAGCCGCACCTGTTGCTGCTGCAAAAAACGATGGTGATGGTGGAGGGCGTCGCGACTGCGCTGAACCCCGCGATCAACATGTGGGACGTGTCGGGGCCGTTCGTGAAGGACTGGATCCGCGATGAACTGGGCCCCGAGGCGGCGATTGCCGACGGGCTGCGCGAACAGGGCAAGACGCTGGCGCTGATCCCCGACATCATCCGCCGCCTCGATGCGCAGCTCCCGCGCCCCGGCGGCGCCCCGCCCGCCCCGCCGCTGCCCGACGTGCCGTTGATGTGGGACCGGCGCGGGGGATCGCGCGGGTGGCGTTATGTGCTGGTGACGCTGGTTGCGGGCGGCGCAGGCGCAGCGGCGATGGCGTGGTGGGGGTGAGGGTTGGATTTGTGGCGTGCATGGGGCCTGGCATTGCCGCCGGGGGTTGTGAGTTCGCTTGTGGCGGCAACGCTGATCATCGGCACAATTTTCGTCGGCGACAGGTTCGATCAGGGACATTTGGACTTCGAGGACATTGGTTATTTCGCAACGGCCCTGGGCTGGGCTTGGTTCAGCGCCATCATGTTCGCGTTTTTCTTGGTTGGCCCCTTTGCCGCGATCGTCGGCTGGACACTGCTTCGCGCGACAGAGCGCAGACCGGACTTGCAATCCAGACCTGTCTTTGCCGCCGTGGGCGCGGCCATGGGCGCTTTGATCTTTCTTTTGAGTTTTGGAATCGGACTTGCAACGGCGCTTGGCACAGTCTGCGGCGCTGTCGCAGGCCATGTTTTCCGCTATTCGCTCGATCGCGGGCGCGTGTGACGCCGCGCCGCCCGATTGCCATTGCACCCTTTTGAGCATATAACATGCGCATAGGAGATCTTCATGAACCGGCCCGCCAAAATCGATTCGCCCAAACGCGCCACCAACGTCTCGCTCGCGGCCGATTTGGTGGACGATGCGAAACGACTGGGCATCAATGTGAGCGTGGCGTGTCAGCATGGTCTTGCTGCGGAAGTGAAGAAAGCGCGCGAGGCGAAGTGGCTCGAAGAGAATCGCGCAGCTCTTGACTGGTCGAACGAATATGTCCGCAAGCACGGGTTGCCATTGGCGAAATATCGCATGTTCTGATGGCGCGGTTTGATGTCTTCAGGACCTTGGGCAGCAGCCTCGTTATTGACTATCAGTCCGACATGTTGGCGTATCTGCAAACACGTTTTGTCATCCCATTGATGCCGCCCGAGGTTGAGCCACCGCAGTCGAAGCGCCTGAATCCGGCGTTCATGGTCGGCGGACAACAATATGTGCTATACCCGCAATTTGCGGCATCGGTCGCTGAACAAGAATTGCAAACATATGTCATGTCGTTGGCCGATCAACATTTAGCAATCATCGATGCCTTTGATATGCTGACCAGCGGTTATTGACATGACCGCCCCGCGCATCCTGCTCATCATCGGCGGCGGCATTGCTGCTTACAAGAGCATCGAACTGATCCGCTTGCTGAAAAAGGCGGGGATGGATGTGCGCTGTGTGCTCACCCATGGCGGGTCGCAGTTTGTCACCCCGCTCACCCTCGCGGCGCTTTCCGAAAACCCCGTCCACACCAACCTGTTCGACCTGAAGGACGAGGTCGAGATGGGACATATCCAGCTGTCGCGGCAGGCTGACCTGGTCGTGGTCTGTCCCGCGACCGCCGATCTGATGGCAAAGATGGCGGGTGGGCACGCCGACGACCTCGCCACCACCTTGCTGCTGGCCACCGACAAGCCGGTGCTGGCGGTGCCCGCGATGAATGTGCGCATGTGGCTTCACCGCGCGACGCAGCGCAATGTCGCCACGCTTCGCGCCGACGGCGTCGCGGTGATGGACCCCGATGAAGGCGACATGGCGTGCGGCGAATATGGCCCCGGCCGCATGCCCGAACCTGAGGCGATCATGGCCGAGATCACGCAGCAACTGGCGCGCGTTTCGGGTGCCGCCGCTTTTGCCGACCAGCCGGATTTTGCCCCCGCCGCCCACCGCCCTTTGTTCGGCAAGCACCTGCTGATCACCGCCGGGCCAACCCACGAGCCGATTGATCCGGTGCGCTACATCGCCAACCGGTCGAGCGGGATTCAGGGCTTTGCCATCGCCGCCGCCGCCGCGCAGGCGGGTGGCGAAGTGCTGCTGATCGCAGGGCCAGTTGGGCTGCCGACGCCGCCCGGGGTAACCCGCATCGACGTCGAAACGGCGGTCGAAATGGCCGCAGCCGTCGAAGCCGCGTTGCCTGTCGACGCCGCGATCATGGTCGCGGCCGTCGCCGACTGGCGTGCCGCCGATGCATCGACAACCAAGATCAAAAAGGACGGGAGCGGCACCGTGCCGCCGCTCGCGCTCGCGGAAAACCCCGACATTCTCGCGCGCCTCGCCGCCAGTCCTCGCCGCCCGCGCCTGCTGATCGGTTTTGCCGCCGAAACCAACGATGTCATCGCCCATGCACAGGCCAAGCTGATCCGCAAAGGGTGCGACTGGATCGTCGCCAATGATGTCAGCGTCGACAAGATGGGCGGCGCGCTCAACCGCGTCCAAATTGTGACGGCCGAAGGCGTTGACAGTTGGGACCGTTTGACCAAGGACGCGGTCGCCCGCAAATTGATAGAGAGAATCGCCGATGCCCTCTGACGATGCCCCCGCCGCCGCGCACCCCTTGCCGCCAATCGCGATCCAGTTGCACCGCCTGCCCAACGGCGGCGGACTGCCGTTGCCGGCCTATGCCAGCGACGGCGCGGCGGGGATGGATGTCGTCGCCGCCGAAGGTATCACGCTGCGCCCCGGCAGCCGCCACGCTGTGCCCACCGGCTTTGCGATGGCAATCCCGCCGGGATATGAGGTGCAGGTGCGGCCGCGGTCGGGGCTGGCGCTCAATCACGGCATCACTTGCCTCAACAGTCCGGGCACGATCGACAGCGATTATCGCGGCGAGGTCAAGGTGATCCTGGCCAACCTGTCCGACGAGTCATTCGTGATTCGGCGTGGCGACCGCATCGCCCAGTTGGTGCCCGCCGCTGTCCAGCGCGCGACTTTTGCCGAAGTCGCGAGTCTGGACCCCACCGCGCGCGGCGCGGGCGGCTTTGGATCGACCGGAAATGCCCCCATCGCAAAGACTCCGCCGCTGACGACGATCAAGTCCCGCCGCCCGGGCGAATGACGCCCGCCGCTGCCCTGTCCGACGAAGAGCTCGATCGCTACGCCCGCCACATCGTGCTGCCGCAGATCGGCGGCGCGGGGCAGGCAACGCTCAAGGCGGCGCATGTTGCGATCATCGGCGCGGGCGGCATCGGCTGTCCGGCGTTGCTCTATCTGACGGCGGCGGGTGTCGGCACCATCACGTTGATCGACGATGACGATATCGCGCTGTCCAACCTGCAACGCCAGATCGCGTTCGGCACCGCCGATGTCGGTCAAAGCAAGGTCAATGTCGCCGCCGCTGCCGCCGTGCGGCTCAACGCGCATGTCCGCATCGCTCCGCAACGCGCCCGCATCGCCGACGCCAACGCTGCCGCGCTCCTGACCGGGGCCGACATCATCCTCGACGGCTGCGACAATTTCGCGACGCGGCTGGCCGTCAACCGCGCCAGCATTGTGCGCCGAATCCCGCTGATTAGCGCCGCCATCGGCGCGTTTGAGGGCCAGATTGCCCATTTTCGCGGGTGGGAGGATGACCAGTCCTGTTACGCCTGCCTGGTCGGCGACCAGCCCGACCGGCCCGAGGCCAATTGCGCCGAAGCCGGAGTTCTTGGCGCACTCGCCGGGGTCATCGGCACCTTCGCCGCGCTGGAAGTCGTCCGCGCGCTCGTGCCGTTCGGCACCGCGTTGACCGGTCATTTATTCTTGTCCGATATGATCGACCGGCGGGTTCGTGAAATCCGCATCGTCAAGGATCCGCAATGTCCGGCATGCCGCAAGTCAATCTGATCGTCGCTGCCGCCGACGGCCGCCGTTTCTATGCGGCGCTGGAGGCGGCAATTGGCTGGGCCGCGCTGGGACGCAGCGTGCGATTGTTTCTGCAAGGTGAAGCCGTGTCATTGCTGCGCGAACCGATTGCCCACGCGGGCGACGCGGCGCGGCGCGCGGCGGGCCAGCCCGACCTGGCGTGGATGATCGGCGAAGCGATGGATATGGAGGTGCGGCTTTTCGCGTGCCAGACCGGCATGACCCTTGCCAATCTGACCGCCGCCGATTTCGACGCAGCAATCCGCCCGATTGGCCTGATCGGCTTTCTGGCCGACTGCGACCCGACCGGGATGACGATCAGTTTCTGACCATCAGTTTTTGCACCGTTCGATATCACCGGGGGCCGGGCGCGGCCCCTTGGGCGCAAAGCGCGCGAAATAGCCCCCGGCCTCGGGCTTTTCGGTAAACGCGACCAGCTTGTAGCCGACCGCTTCAAATTCGCACGTCAGCAAGCCGGTCGGCGTGCCATGCCGCGCCACCGGCCGGTCGGCGTCGACGACAATCACCTCGCCGCCCGCACGCAGCGCGGGGTAAAGCCGCCACAGAAAGGCATAAGGCTCCTCGATCTCGTGATACATGTGGATCATGAACACGCGGTCGAAACTGGCGGCGGGCAATTTGGGATCGTCGGCGGCGCCCAGCTTGATCGACACATTGTCGAGCTGTTCGCGCGCGACACGGTCGGCCAGCCGTTCGATCACCTGCGGCTGGATGTCCTGCGCCAGAACCCGGCCCTTGGCGCCCACGCGCTGCGCCAGCCGCACGGTGTAATAACCATCGCCCGCGCCAATGTCGGCGACGGTCATGCCCGGGGCGACATCGGCGCGGTCCATCACCTCGTCGGCCTCGTTGACGCGGTCGCGCGCTTCCTCGGTCGACCAGCGCGTCGATTCGATCGGCGCAACGGGGCGGTCGGCGGGCGGAAAATCGCGGGCGGTGACCGGCCGTTCGCTGCTGCCGTCGAACAATCCGTCGCATCCGCCCAGCAGCAACAGTGCCGCCATGGCTGCATATCTGCCGCGCACGCCGGTCAATCGATATCCTCCACCTCAACCTGTTCGCCGGTCACGCGCTGGGCCAGTGCCGCCGCCATGAACGGGTCGAGCGCGCCGTCGAGCACGTCGCCGGGCGCGGTCGATGTCACGCCGGTGCGCAGATCCTTAACCAGCTGATAGGGTTGCAAGACATAGGAACGGATCTGGTGACCCCAGCCGATTTCGGTCTTCGCCTGATATTCGCCGCTCGCCGCTTCTTCGCGTTTGCGCAGTTCGGCCTCATACATCCGCGCTTTCAACATGCCCATCGCGGTCGCGCGGTTCTTGTGTTGCGACCGGTCATTCTGGCTGGCGACAACGATGCCGGTGGGGATATGGGTGATGCGCACCGCGCTGTCGGTGGTGTTGACATGCTGTCCGCCCGCGCCCGACGCGCGGTAGGTGTCGATTTTCAGGTCGCCTTCGTTAATCTCGATGTCGATATTGTCGTCGATGACCGGATAGACCCAGACGCTGGAAAAACTGGTGTGGCGGCGCGCTGAACTGTCATAGGGCGAAATGCGGACCAGCCGGTGGACGCCGCTTTCGGTCTTGGCATAGCCATAGGCATTCTGCCCCTTGACCAGCAAAGTCGCCGATTTGATCCCGGCCTGCTCGCCCGCCTGATATTCGACCATTTCGACCTTGAACCGGCGTTTTTCGGCCCAGCGCTGATACATGCGCAGCAGCATTTCGGCCCAGTCCTGGCTTTCGGTGCCGCCCGCGCCGGCGTGGATTTCGATAAAGCTGTCGTTGCCGTCGGCTTCCCCCGCCAGCAGCGCGTTGATCTTGTCGACTTCGGCGCGCGCCGACAGCGTGGCGAGCGCGGCGACGGCTTCGTCGACCATGGCGTCGTCACCCTCCATCTCGGCGAGTTCGATCAGTTCGACGCAGTCGGCCTTTTCCTGTTCGATGGCGCGCGTGGCTGACACCGCTTCGTCAAGGCGGCGGCGTTCGCGCATCACATCCTGCGCGGCGCGCGGGTCGTTCCACAGCGCCGGGTCTTCGACGCGCGCATTGAGTTCGTCGAGCCGTTTGAGCGCGCGGTCCCATTCCAAAAAGCGGCGCACCAACGCCAGCGCGGCGTCGATACGGTCCACATGGTCTTGCGCTTCTGCGCGCATCGTGAATGCTCCTATGGGGAAAATCGGTCAGGCCGCGTGCCTTGGCCCGCGCCGCAACCAGCGTCAAGCCGGGTCAGATGATGCCGCCGCGTTCCTCCAGAAACTCGGTGTCGCGGCGCGGTTCGGCCTTGGCCTTGCCGGTGCCGACGGCGGCTTTCTTTTTCGGCGCCGGTTTACGGTCCTCAATCTCTTCGTTGCGGATCGTGCGGCGCGGCTCGCTCTCGGCCTTGAAGGCTTCCCAGATCACCGCCGATTTGGGGTCGTCGCCCGGCCATGCGCCATACACCCGCCGCCCGGTCTTGCGGTCGACGCGGACCATGCGGATGCCGCTGGGCGCAACAAAGGGGATGGCGATGCGGTCGGCCAGCGCGTCGCGGGCGAATTGTTTGAAAATCGGCGCGGCGAGCGACCCGCCTTGCGCATAACCACCCATGTCGCGCGGTTTGTCATAACCGATATAGACGCCCGCGACGACTTCGGGTGTGCCGCCGACAAACCAGACATCCTTGGGCCCGGTTGTCGTCCCGGTCTTGCCGAACATCGGCGTGTCCAGATCGCGCAGCGTGACGGCCGTGCCGCGCTGGACCACGCCTTCCAGCATATGGACGACCTGATAGGCCGTGAGCGGGTCCATCAACTGTTTGCCGGACGGGGCAAAGCGCGGCATCGGTCGCCCGTCCCAATCCTTGCGGTTGCACCCGTCACACGGCTTCCACTTGAGCGGAAAGATCACCCGACCGCGCCGGTCCTGAACATAGTCGATCAGCCGCGGTTTCAACTCGCGGCCATGGTTGACCAGCATCGCATAGGCATTGGTCAGCTTGCCCACCGTCGTCGATCCCGCGCCGAGTGCGGTTGAGAGATAGGGTTCATGTTCGCCAATGCCCATGTCGCGGATCGTCTTGACGATCGGCTCCATGCCGATCGTGCTGGCGGTTTTCACGGTCATCAAATTGCGCGACTGTTCCAGACCCCAGCGCATCGTCTGTTCCCCCGCGCCCGCGCCGCCGCCGAAATTCTTGAAACATTTATTGCCATAGCGCGCGCCTTGATAAACGCAGAAGGGCCCGTCGACGATCAACGACGCGGGCGTCATGCCATTGTCGAGCGCGGTCGCATAAACGAACGGTTTGATCGTCGACCCCGGTTGCCGTTCGGCCTGCGTCGCGCGGTTGAAGCTGGACAGGTTGACGTCGAACCCGCCCTGCATCGCATGAACGCGGCCCGACATCGCATTTTCAACGACCATGCCGCCCGACACTTCGGGAATGTTGCGGAGGAGATATATGCCATTTCCCGCCGGTTTGACCGCGATCAGGTCGCCCGCGCGCATCGCGGCATAGGCGCTCGTCCCGGTTTTGCGATAGCCAAGCTGAGCATTGCCGGCGGGCAATGTGCCCGTCGTTCCGTCGGCAAAGCCGATCCGCGCGCCGCTGGTCGCCTTGGAAAGCACCGCCGCGATCCGCCAATTTTCATAGTCGATCGAAATGAAACTGGACGCAAGGCGGCTGGCCCACTGGTCATCGGCCTCGATCCTGGCGACCGGTCCCGACCAGCCCTTGCCCGCGTCATAGCGCTGTAACCCGCCGCGCAACGCCTTGGCCGCCGCCAACTGCATCTTGTGATCATAGGATGTGCGCACCCACAGCCCGCCGCCATAAACGCTGTGCGGTCCATCATCGGGATTTTCGCCAAAGACGTCGATCAATTGCCGCCGGACATCTTCCATATAATAGCCGCCGACCTGCTGGAAAATGTCGCCGCGTGCGCCGACAATGCCCAGCGGCTGCGCGCGCGCCGCCGTGTATTGTGCGGGCGTGATCCATTGCTGGTCGCGCATCTGGCCCAGCACCCAGTTGCGCCGGTCGATCGCGCGCTGCGCATTGCGCGCGCGGCCATAGGTTTCGGGCGCCTTGGGCAGGATCGCGATAAACGCCATTTCGCTGAGCGTCAGTTCGCCGACATCTTTGTTGAAATAGGCGCGCGCCGCAGCCTGCACCCCGAAACTGCGGCGGCCGAGCGGAATTTCGTTGAGATAAAGTTCGAGAATCTGTTCCTTGGTGAGTGCATTTTCAATGCGATAGGCCAGGATCGCCTCGCGCACTTTGCGGCGATAGCTGACCTCGTTGGTCAACAGCAGAACCTTTGCAACCTGCTGGGTGATCGTCGAGGCGCCAATCGGCCGGCCGTCGTTGCGAATGTTCGACAGGACCGCCGACGCGACACCGGGATAGTCGATGCCGCCATGCTCGAAAAATGTCTTGTCCTCCGCCGCCATGAAGGCGCGGACCAAAAGCTGCGGAAATTCGCTATATTCAAGCTGAACCCGCCGTTCGCGCGCATAGGTGTGGACCGGCATGCCTGACACGTCGCGCACGATGGTCGGCAGCGGCGGTTCATAGTCGCGCAACTGATCGACCGAGGGCAGGTCGCGCGCAAAGATGAACCAGATCAACGCCCAGCCGAGCAGCATCGCGCCGAGCAGCCTCACCAGCCAACGGAACCAGCGTTTTGCCCAATTTGTCCGGAACCAATCGCGCGCGACGTCGAACCACGCCATGACTCCGGCGGAATCGCGGCGCAGTTTCAGCTTCATCGAAGGGGCGGCATCGTCCTGCATGACGATCAGGCTCTAGCAAAGTTTGCGCGGATTGCCAGCCGGTTGATGCGGCATAGGCGCGGGTCAGCGCGCCGCGATTTTCCGGGCGAAATGAATCTGCACCGCGTCGCGGACACCGCGTGCAATGGTCCGCTGGCCATCGCGCGACGCCAGAAATTCGGCGTCGGTCTGATTGGAGATAAAGCCGGTTTCGAACAGGATCGACGGCGTGTCGGGAGCCTTCAGCACCACGAACGACGCAAAGCGGTGGCTGTCCGACCGGAACCGCAGCGCGTCGTCGGCCTCGCGCTGGAGCAACCGGGCAAAGTCCGACGCGACATTCATCGTTTCGCGCTGGGTCAGATCAATCAGGATCGACGATACGTCGCTGCTGTGCTGGCCAAGGTCGACGCCGTTGATGACATTTGACTTATTCTCGCGCGCTGCCAGCCGGGCGGCTTCACGGTCCGACGCGACTTCGGACAATGTATAGACGCTGGCACCGCGTGCGTCCTGATTCTCCGCCGCGTCAGCATGGATCGAAATGAACAGGTCGGCCTTCAGTCTGCGGGCGATGCCAAAGCGTTCCTCCAGCACCAGATAGCGGTCGTCGCTGCGCGTCAGCGCCACGCGCACCCGGCCCGACGCAACCAGTTCGTCGCGGATGGCGCGCGCGATGGCCAGTGTCACATCTTTTTCACGACTGCCGCTGTGCGGCGAAATCGCGCCGGGGTCATGCCCGCCATGCCCGGCGTCGATCACCACCAGCGGCAGCCGCGGGTCGTTTGGTCCGACGATCGACGGCAGCGCCACCAGCGCCTTGGGCGCGCCGATGGGCACGGTCACGCTGTATTTTTTTTGCGGCGGTTTGGCGCGAAAACCGGTGGGCGGGTTGATCGGCGCGCGCGCCCGTTTGGCGGCGCGGGAAAATTCGTCGGCGCTGACCGGTTGCAGCGACAGGATCAGGCTGCGGCCATCGGCGCCAAAGCGGCTCGACCCGATCACCGCCGGGGCACCCAGGTCGAACACGATCCGCGCGGTATCGCCATCAAACTGGCCTTGACGCACGGCACGCACCAGCCCCGTCCCCGCCAGCCCGGCCCCGGCCTGTGCCCCGGCGACGTCGAGCGCAATCCGGTCGGGACCCGACAACAGCAGCGGTGTCGCGCTGTATACGACATCGTCGAATCGGATGACAATCTCGCGGCCCTGCACTTCGACCGCGCGGATCGACCCCGCCCAGGCGGGCTGGACGCCAACGAGCGCCAACATTAACAGGAACGCGCTGAACATCCACGCATTATGCCGTTCTTTGCGGCCATTGGTCCAGCGATTAAGACGGGGCATAACGATCCTGTCATCAGGGTGAACCCCCTGTTAGCCATCGCCGCGTCAAGCTCGCGTAAAATGGCAGGGTTAACGCGCGATTCAGCATGATTTTTGCGCCGCCTGCGCTTTGGCCGTTGTTTTTGTTGCCGCGACCCATGGCGGGTGCTAGCACCGCCGTCGGCATCGTTCCGACACGCCGTTTCAGTTTCGGACCGGATTCAACGGCTTTTCTGGCCGACCGGTCTGCCTTCGATACGGAATAGCGGAATTTCTCCGGTGCCATTCGCCACGGATTGTCGGGCACCGCGCAAGCAATGGGCGCCACCGATGATCCGCAACAGGTTGATGCTGCATGATGCAGGATATGCGCTTTGCCATCGAGGCTGGACCGTCGTTCCGACGCGTCCTGCCCGTCGGTGCAAGCCGCACAGGCCCCCGCCACGCGTTCGCAAGTCCGAACAGCCGGGTGCCGCCGCATGTCAGCAATAACGCCCTTTCCCTCGCAACCCGGATTTGTCGCGCTGTGCCCATGCGGGGCCGCGCACGATCCATTTTTACAGCCGCGCCGCGCCAACCCGTTGGGGGAGCGCCGCGCGACCGGAGTGTTTTAAATGACCATGCGTATGTTGATCGACGCGCGGCATCGGGAAGAAACCCGTGTCGCCGTCACCAAAGGAAACCGGATCGAAGAATTTGATTTCGAATCCGCGGAGCATAAACAGCTCAAAGGCAATATCTATCTGGCAAAGGTAACGCGGGTTGAA
>JBEGPL010000088.1:0-2945 GCA_041181445.1 Pseudomonadota bacterium | reverse complement strand
AAAATCATTTCCAGTGCAATGGCCGCTAGTAACACCACGGCAAACAACGAGCGCCTGACTTCGGGAACCCAATACAACACAATCAGCAATCCGCCGACGACCCCGAGGTAGAGCAAAACCGAGCCCCGCGCCGAAAAATCCCGCCAGCGCGCAATGGCGCTCACCAGCATGAACCCGCTGACCAGATACATGCCCATCACGTCGAAAAACTGGCCCCACAGCGTCAGCGTAGCGTGGAGCAAGACCGACCCCAGCCCGACGAAAATTGCGGTCGCGCCGAACACCGCCGCCGCCTGCCGATGAAAGCCCGACGTCCAGCCGGGCGACCGCGCCAGCACGATCATCAGGAACCCGCCAAAGGCATAGCCATAGCTCGACCAGCTGTTCGCCGGTTGCATAATCAACGCGCCGGGACGCGGAAGTTCGCAGAAACAGCGCGTCGATGTGCAGCTCGCGGCCACATAGCGCGACCAATCGGGGCCAAGGGCGGTGAGCAGTGCATATATCGCCGCCATCGACGCAAGCGTGAGTGCCGCCGCGAGCATCAGCGGGCGCGCGCTCATAGCGCTTTGCGGGGCGGTGGCGGCGATGGTCATCCCGCCGCGCGCCGCAGCACATCTTCGGTCCACTGGTTGAGGCTTTTTCCCGCCAGTTCCGCCGCCTCAACCGATTTGGCGTGGACAGCCGGATCAACCCGCAGCATCAGCTTGCCCGAAAAAGGTCGCTCGGCGGCCTTGCCGACCTTTGCGCAGGTTTCGACATAGTCATCAACGGCCTCGTGAAACGCCTCGACCAGCGCCGGGACGGTATCGGCGTGAAAGGTCACGCCGTCGCGAATGCCCGCAATGCGCCCGAAAAACAGCCCGTCGTCGGCATCGAATTCCACCCGCGCGCGGTAGCCGCGATGGTCCAATATGTTGCTCATGGCTTCACTCCCAACCGGATCAGATAGTCCCGCGCCGCGCGCACCTGATATCGCTTGGCCTCTTTGGCCGGATGCGGGCGGTGGAACGTCTCGATCATGCCATCCTTTGCAAAGCGAACCCGCGTTCCGCTGCCTTCGATAAGCGTGCACCCGACCGCGAGTAGCAACGCTTCAACCGCCGCCCACTCGACATTGGCGGGCGTCGGTTGACGAAATACCGCCGCAAGCGTCCGGGCATGGCGGGCGTTCATGATAGCAGTTTATGCTATCATTTTAGGATTGGCAAGGGCATCGGCGGCGGCAGTCAAAACGCAAATTCCAGGACGGCGTGCGCGACGAGTTCGCCCGATGGGACAAATGTAACGCTGCAATCGACATAGGCGCTGGCCTTGCCAAAGCGTTTGACGGTCGCCGCGATCAGCACATCGTCATTCGCGGCGGGCCGCAGGAAATGCGTGTGCTGATACACGGTGCCCTTTCCCATGCGCGGGGTGGTCGCCACCGCCATGCTGGCGACGGTGTCGATGGCCGCCATGATCGCCTGACCGCAGACCGCGCCCGAGAAGAATTTCAACCGGTCATTGAGCGGCAGCCGCATTGAAACAAAGCCTTCGCGCACGACAAAGTCGGTCAGCCCCATGTCTTTGATCCATGGCGCATAGACCCAGTCGAACAAGGCGTGCGCATTGTCCTGTGTCAGCGGGAACAGGCCGTCGGGCGGGGTGCCAGTCATCCCGCATCCTCCTCAGCCGTCGCGTTCCACGCCGCCGTGAAATGCGCCTCAAAGGCCTGCCTAACCGGCGCCGACATATTCATGTGGCGAATGAGTGTGATCCAATAGTCGAACGGGTCTCCGGGCAGCGCTTTTCGGATCGCGCGGATTGCCGCCTGTGCTTCCCCGCCGCGGCCAAGATGCTGCAGGAACACCGCATGCGTCAACAGCGGGTAGCGCCCAGTTGGTTCCAGCCGCATATATCCGGTGAGCGCGACCAATGCCTCTTCGAACCGATCCGTGGCATACAGCACCCAGCTCTGGAACCCTTGGACAATCCCTTGCTGAAATGAGCGCGGTGCCAGCCGTTCGCCTTCGGCCAGTTGCGCAAGTGCTTCGTCATAGCGTTCATAATACATCAACGCGACTGCCAAGGACTGCCGCGCGTCAACCAGATTGGGGTTAATCTCAACCGCGCGCTCGGCAAGCGCAAGCATTTCCGACATTCGGCGGGATTGCAAATAGGTGTTGGCGACCTGGAACAACACCGTGGCATTATTCGGATTGAGCGCGAGCGCCGCCTCTGCATGCCCCGTCGCCTCGTCGATCAGCGCCTGATCGCGGTAGCCGGTGTAACCGAACAACACGCCGAGCGCCATGGCCAGCGTCCCGCGCGCCACAGCATAGTCTGGGGCAAGCGCCACCGCACGGCGCGCTTCGGTTACGGCAGTCATTAGTGTTTCAGGCGAGAGCCGCGCATAGGCCGCCCAAGACCGCATCATTGCTTCCCACGCGGTAATGTCGCCGGGTTTGCGCAGCGCGCGCTCCATTTCGGCCTTCTGGATTTGCACGCCCAGATTGGCGGCAACTTCTTCGACCAGTTCCTCTTGCAAGGCGGCGAGTTCGGCGAGTGGGCGGTCGAACTTTTGCGTCCAAAGAATCGCGCCGTCGGCGGCCTCGACCAGCTGCGCCGTGACGCGCAACGTATCGCCAACGCGGCGGACATTGCCCTCCAACATATATTTGGCGTCGAGCTCCTGCCCGATGGTGCGCAGATCCGACATATTCTTGCGATAGACGGCGGTTGCGCTCTGCGAAATCACCCGCAGCCCGCGCCCCAGCGACAGCGCGCCCGCAACATCCTCCCCCATGCCGCCCGCAAACACTTCGTCGGCGCGTTCTTCAGAGCGGTTGGTAAAAGGCAGAATGGCGACCGATGGCTTGGGCGCGCGCGCCTTGCCCTTCGGCTGGGCAGCGGCGACAGAGGGTTCGGTTGATGCCATTACCAATGGCGTCGGCGCAGTGGTC
>JBEGPL010000087.1:0-6361 GCA_041181445.1 Pseudomonadota bacterium | reverse complement strand
CGGTGGATGGCGGCATCGGTGCGGCGACGGCGTGGCTCTATGCCGGGACGATCGCGTGGATCGTCGGCTATGATACGCTCTATGCGCTGCAGGATGTCGAGGATGATGCGCTCGCCGGGGTCAAATCGAGCGCGCGGGCGATGGGGCGGCACGTGCGCGGCGGCGTGGCGGTCTGTTACGCACTGGCGCTTGGCGGATGGGCGGCGGCGCTGTGGAGCGCGCGCCCCGACATGCTGGCGCTGATCACGCTGATCCCCGCTGCGCTGCATCTGGGGTGGCAAGTCGCGGCGTTGCGACAGGATGACGGCGGCGCCGACGCGCTCGCCAAGTTCCGCAGCAACCGCACGGCGGGGCTGCTGGTCTTTGCCGCGATGCTGGTGGTCGGCAGCGCGGGTTAGAACGCTCAACCTTACTCCGCCCAGCAGCTCCTCGGCGCTGCCCAGGTCGACCGAGACCAGACGGCTCACGCCCTTTTCGATCATCGTCACGCCGAACAGGCGGTGCATGCGCGCCATGGTGACGGCATTGTGCGTGACAATCAGGTACCGGGTGCGCGTTTCGCGCGTCATCCGGTCGAGCAGGTCGCAGAAACGCTCGATATTGGCGTCGTCGAGCGGCGCGTCGACTTCGTCGAGCACGCAGATTGGTGCCGGGTTGGTCAGGAACAGCGCAAAGATCAGCGCGATCGCGGTCAGCGCCTGTTCGCCGCCCGACAGCAGCGTGAGCGAACCCAGCCGCTTGCCCGGCGGCTGCGCCATGATTTCCAGCCCGGCCTCCAGCGGGTCGTCCGAATCGACCAGCTCCAGATGCGCCTGCCCGCCGTTGAACAGCGTTGAAAACAGCCGTTCGAAATGGCCGTTGACGGTTTCGAACGCGGCCAGCAACCGCGTTCGGCCTTCACGGTTGAGATTGCCGATCGACCCGCGCAGCCGGTTGACCGCTTGTTGCAACTCGTCGATCTCGGCGGCGCTGCGGATGCGTTCGGCGTCGAGTTCGGCCAGTTCGTCGGCGGCGACCAGATTGACCGGTCCCAGGCGCTCGCGGTCGGCGATCAACTGGTCGTGGCGTGCCGATTCGACGCCTGACTCGGCAACGCTGTCGCTGTCAAACCCGGCCTTTTGCGGCAAGAGCGGCGGCGGACATTCGAACCGCTCGCCCGACAGTCGGCCCATTTCGATGCGGCGGAGTTCGGCATTTTCGGAGCGCGCGACCGCCCCGGCGCGGGTCTCGCGCGCGCGCGACAGCGCCTCGCGGATGTCGGTCAGCCGCGCATCGGCGGCGCGCAGTGCAGCGTCGGCGGCGTGCTCGGCGGCTTCGGCCTCGGCGACGGCGGTGTCGATGGCGGCGCGGTCGGCGTCGAGCCGCGCGATGGCGGCGGCAAGCTCGCCCGGCGAATCGGCGATCCGCGCGGCTTCGGCGGCCAGCTCGCCTTCGCGCCGGTCCATATCTTCGATCCGGCGGGCGGCTTCACCGGCGCGGGCTTTCCAGCCCTTGATCTCGGCTGCGACCACGGCGGCGCGTTCGTTCCAGCCGGACAGTGCACGTTCGTGGTCCGCCAGCGCCGCCTGCGCGGCCTGCGCCTGCGACCGCACGGCGTCGGCGGCGGCCTCCTGCGCGGCAACCATTGCCTGCGTGCTGCTGCCATCGGGCAGGCTGTCGCGCTCTGTGGTCAGCCGGGCCTCATCAGCCGCGGCCTCTGCCAACGCCCGCGCGGCGCCCGCTTGGCGTTCGCCGAGCAGCGTTTCGGCTTGCGCCCGGCGGTCGAGCGCCGCCTGTGCCGCATCGACGGCGCGCAGCGCGGTGCGTTGCGCCTGATCGGCAGCGGCGCGGGCGCGGCGCGCATCGGCGATGGCGTCGCCATTTGCGGCGAGCGCGGCGGCCTGACCCATGCGGCGGTCAGCAAGCTGTGCGACGCCCAGTTCCACCTGCGGACGCTGCGCCGCAATTGCGTCGAGCCGGTTCTGGCGCACCAGCCGCTGGGCTGCGGTGGCACCATCGCCGTCGCTGACAAAGCCGTCCCAGCGGCGCAGCCGGCCGCTGGTGGTGACGAGCCGCTGGCCGACCGCGAGGCGCTGACCGCTGTCCAGTTCGGCCACGCCCACCTGTGCGATGCGGCGTGCGAGTTCGGGCGGCACGGCGACGTGGTGCGCGAGCGGGGTGCAGCCGGTCGGCAGCGCGGGATCGCCATCTTCGGCGTCGGCCCCTTGCCAGCCGCGCGCCGCACCGGCGCCAATCGCGGCGTCGAGGTCGTCGCCCAGCGCGGCGGCGAGCGCCGCCTCATAGCCCGGGTTGACGCGGATACGGTCGAGTGCGCGCGCTTCGGCGCGGTCATGGTGCGCCAGCGCGCGGCTGAGCGTGCTCGCCTCGCCGTCGAGCGCGGCCAGCGCGGCGCGTGCTTCGGCCAGACCGGCGTCACTTTGCGCCAGTTCATCGGCCAGTCCGTCGCGCGCACTTTCGGCCGCCGTCAGTTCGGCTTCGGCAGCGGCGATCTGCGCGGCGATATGGGCGACGTCGTCTTCGGTGGCGACCAGTGCGGCGGCAAGCGTGTCGGCGGCGTCGAGCGCGGCCATCTGGCGCGCGGCGGCATCCGATTCCTGCTGCGCGCGGTCCCGTTGCTGGCGGGCGTTGGCCAACGCGGATTCGGCGATGCGGCGGTCGGCAGTCTCGCTCGCCGCCCGTGCGCGGGTCTGCGCGAGCGACACTTCGGCGTCGCGCAGCGCCGACTGTGCGGCGGTCACGTCGCGGTCAATTGCGGCGCGGCGGGCGCCCTCGGCCTTGATCGCGCGCGCCGTGTCGCCCTGTTCGGTGTCGAGCGCGCCGAGTGCGTCATAGGCCTGCCGCGCCAGATCGCCCTCGCGGCCGCGGTCGGCGGCAATGCGCGCGCGCTCGGCCATGATGTCGGCGATCCGCCGGTCGAGCGCCGCCAGCTCTGCCGACAACCGCACATGCTCTTGGGCTGCCGCAGCGCGGCGATCGCGCAGCGCCTGGGCCGCGCCGCGCGCTTCGACAACGGCGGCGGCGGCGCCATGCTGTGCACGCTCGACCCCGGTCTGATCGGCCTGCGCGGCGGTGACCGCGGTTTCGGCGGCGTCCAGATCGCGCTTCGCCTGATCGGCGGCGGTGGCGGCGCCCTGCCAGCGGGCATAGATCAGCCGCGCCTCGGCCAGCCGGATGTCGTCGGTCAATTTCTTGTAGCGTTCGGCGGCGCGGGCCTGACGGCGCAGCGCGTTGGCGCGCACCTCCATGTCGCCGACCAGATCGGACAGGCGCGCCAGATTGGTTTCGGTCGCGCGCAATTTCTGTTCGGCATCCTTGCGGCGGACGTGCAGCCCGGCAATCCCGGCAGCTTCCTCCAGCATCGCACGGCGCTCGGCGGGCTTGGCGGCAATAACGCCGGCAATCTTGCCCTGACTAACCAGCGCCGGGCTGTGCGCGCCGGTGGCGGCGTCGGCAAAGATCAACGCGACGTCCTTGGCGCGGACGTCGCGGCCGTTGGCGCGATATGCGCTGCCCGCGCCGCGTTCGATCCGCCGGATGACCTCCAGATCATGGCCCGCGCCGGGGTCGTTCAGCGACGCCACGGTTTCGCCTTCGGTGTCGCACACCAACGCGACCTCGGCAAAGTCGCGCGCGGGTCGCGTCGCGGTCCCGGCAAAGATGACATCCTCCATGCCGCCGCCGCGCATTGATTTGGGCGAGCTTTCGCCCATGACCCAGCGGATCGCCTCCAGCAGATTGGATTTGCCGCAGCCATTGGGGCCGACGACGCCGGTCAGCCCGGGTTCGATGCGCAGTTCGGTGGGTTCAACAAAGCTTTTGAAGCCGGTCAGGCGCAGGCGTCTTATCTGCATGGCAAAACCCGCGCCAACCGGCGCGCCGTTGGCACTGCAACGCGCCCGGACCGCAGAGGAATCATCCGCCCCATCGCGCCGTCATGCCGCGCCGCCGCTGCGGCGGCAAGGGCGCGGCCATGACTTGTCCACAGAAGTTTGCGTTTCCTGCCTCGCAAAGCGCGTCAGCGGGCACCCGCCGCGCGCAGCCGGTCGCGGATCACCGGCCATGTCGTTGCATTCTGGACCACCTGACCGTTCAGCAGGAACGTCGGTGTGCCGCTGATCTGATATTTGACCGTGCCGTCGTTCGTCATGTTTTGCAGCTTTTCGATATTGTTCAGGTCGGCCAGACAGACGTTGATCTGTTCTGCGGTCATGCCGCGCGCCTGAAAAAACTTGTCGACGCCCCATGCCTTGGCGAGCGCGGGGAAACGGTCGGCAGCGGGCAGCGCCATGGCGTTCTCGCCCGCCTGACCATTGGCCTGCGCCCCGGCGAACAGTTCGGCCTGTGATGCAAAGACATTTTCGGTCAGCGCGAAATATCGGTCGACCCCGGCACATTTGGTCAGCGCGGCGGCGGTGGCGTCGAGCGGATCGCGGATGAAATTGCGGACTTCCAGCGAGACGCGGCCGGTTTCGATGAAATCGCGCTTGATCTCTTCGGCGCTTTCGCCCGAGAAATCGGCGCAATGCGAACAGGTAAGCGAGGCATATTCGACCAGTTTGACCGGGGCGTCGGGGTTGCCCATCAACATGCCGCCATCGGCGGTTGCGGCAACGGTTGCGGACCAGCTTTTGCCGGCGGGCGCCGCGACCTTGGTGATGGCGGCGGCGGTTTCACCCTCCGCCGGCGCCTTTTCGCCGCACGCGGCAAGGGTCAGGGACAGGCTGGTTGCCAGCGCGGCGGCAAGGATCAATTTGTTGGTCATGGTGTTGCGGGTTTCCGTTGGCTGAAGAAGTTGCAGCGTCTTACGACGGGACAAGCGCCTGGTCGATATGCGATTTCAGGCTGGGCCAGTCGTGCGCCGCGACAGCCTTCTTGCCATTTACGACAAATGCCGGCGTGCCGTCGATTTTTTCGACGTTCCACGCGAAATTGGTCATCGACACGATCTGTTGACGGGCGGTGGCGTCGCGCAGGCAGGTGTCGATGCGCGCCTGCGTCAACCCGCGCTTTTTCATTAGCGCGCCCAGTCCGCTGCCCGCCGCGATTTTTCCCAGCCGCACGTCAAGGCTGCCCGCGTTCCACGCGGCGATTGTGGTCTCGCTCTGTTTGCTGACCGTGCCCAGCCAGCCATCCTGCGCCGCGAGCACCGCATTATGGTGGCCCAGAAACTTGGCCGGACCGTCACAGCGCGCGAGCAGCGCCGCCGCCAAATCGACCGGATCGCGCGCCGCGTTGCGGATTTCGACGCGGACGATGCCTTTGTCGACATATCCCGCCTTCAGCGCGGCGGCCGACGCGCGCGAAAATTCGGCGCAGTGGCTGCACGTATAGCTGATATATTCGACAAGCTGGATTTTCGCGGCCGGATTGCCAATCTGATACGCGCCGATCGGCGTTGTCGAAGCCACGGTCGACCATTGCGCCGGGGGTGCGGCGACGAGTGCCCCGGCCGCAAAGGGCAGGGCGAACAGGATCGTCAGGGCGAAGAGCGGCTTGCGATGGGTCATGGTCAGCTGATTTTGGGCAGCGTGCCCGGCTTTGCAAGCCCCGCCGCCATTTTTTCGAGCACGGTGCGCAGTTCAGGGTCGCCAATATCGCGCAACGAATCGCCCAGATCGGCGGGCACGGGGCGCAGCATCGGCGCGGCGCGCACGCTGCGGGCAGGGGCGGGGTCGACATGGCCCTGGGTCATGCGGATGCGCGCGACGGCGGCATAGCCAAAAAAACGGTTCACATGCGCGATGATTTCGGGTTCGACATGCATCAGCATGGGGGCATAGGCGCCCGCGACGGTCAGGTGGAGCGTGCCCCCGGCCTTTTGACCGACCGGAAAGCGAATCATGTCGGGGCGGCTGGCGTCGGCGATGCGGTCGCCGACAATCTCGCGCCAGCGCGCGACGACGGAGCTTTGGACAAAGCCGAAACGCCGGAATGCGGCGCGGCCGATGTCGGGCATCAGATCGGCAATGGCGCGGGCATCGCCGCCGCGCGGGCGCACATAGGGTTTTTGCGGCGGCTTGGCCGCTGCCTTGGCCGCCATTTTGGCCTTGGGCTTTGCCGCGTCGCCGGGGGATGTGGGTGCTTTCGCCATCGCCGTTGCCATGCCATAGCCGCGCCATGAGCGTCCAGCGGCAAAAACGGATTTCGGGCGGCGACAGTGTCGCGGCGCGGCTGCTGCGCTGGTACGACGGTGCAGCGCGGGTGCTGCCGTGGCGGACCCCGCCGGGAAGCAGCGCCTGGCCCGATCCCTATCATGTCTGGCTGTCCGAAATCATGCTGCAACAAACGACGGTGGCGGCGGTCCAACCCTATTTCGCGGCATTCACCGCGCGCTGGCCGACGGCGGCGGCGCTGGCGGCGG
>JBEGPL010000086.1:0-9748 GCA_041181445.1 Pseudomonadota bacterium | reverse complement strand
TCGAAGTGCTCGATGCGGTCGACCGGGTGACCAACCTGAAAATCGCACGCGAATGGGCCGACCGGCGGCCGGGTGACCCCGCCGCGCTGGTCGCCGACAGCCGCGCGATTCAGGCGCGGCTCGGCTGGGCGCCGCGCTATGCCGACCTGGATGTGATTGTCACCCACGCGCTGCAATGGGAACGGGCGCTGGCGGAGCGGCGGGGTTAGGATTCCGGTAGCAGCCGTTTCACTTCTTCCGCCCGCGACAAGGGCGCGACCATGATGTCATTGCCGTTGGCCACGACAATAAGTCCCTCGACCCCCAGCAGCGCGATGCGCTTTCCCGGCGCGGCGTGGACCAGATTGTCCGCCGCATCGACCAGCGCGGCGTCGCCATGGACGACATTGCCAGCAGCGTCCGGCGACCCGATGGCGTGGAGTGCGGCCCAACTGCCGACGTCGGACCAGCCGGGATCGACCGGCTGGACAGCGGCATTGTCGGCGGTTTCCATCACGGCATAGTCGATCGAGATGGCGGGCGCTTCGGCAAAGGCCGCGGCGTCGGGGTGGATGCACGCGCCGTCGCGCGTCGCTGCGGCAAAGGCGCGCGCGGCGGCTTCGGCAATGGCCGGGGCGTGGCGGGCGAGGGCGTCGAGATAGGTTTCAGGTGCCATCAGGAATATCCCGGCATTCCACGAATATCCGCCCGCGTCGAGCATGGCCTGTGCCGCGTCGAGCGGCGGCTTTTCGACGAAACGGTCGACCGCAAACGCACCGCCATCGCCCAGCGGCGCACCAGCGGCGATATAGCCATATCCGGTCGCAGGGCCCGACGGCGCGATGCCGAATGTGACGATGCGCCCGCCCATCGCCAGCGGCGCGGCGGACTGCACGGCGGCGACAAAGGCCGCCGGGCCAGTCATATGATGGTCCGACGGCATCACCAGCATCAGCGCATCGCCCTGCGCCGCGCACAGATGTGCCGCGAGTGCGATGGCGGGGGCGGTGTTGCGCGCCGATGGTTCGACTATGATCGCACCATGGCCGATGCCCGCCGCCAGCACATGGGCGACATGCGCCGCGCCGCACACCGCGACGGGAGCGTTGAACAGCGCCGGATCGGCGGTGCGCGCCGCCGTCTCTGCGAACAGGCTGGCATCGCCCGTCAGCGTCTGGAATTGCTTGGGATTGTCGATGGTCGACAGCGGCCAAAGCCGCGTGCCCGACCCGCCCGACAGGATGATGGGGGTGATGAGGTGCGTCATGTCGCGCGACGATAGGGGGGGGGGAGCAGGGCGTCCAGCGCGCAGTCGATGATCATAATTAGGAACTGTCGCTATTTATGCGGGTCCGGTCAGGCAACCTGCCGCGCGCCCGCGCTGACCGGCCATTGCTGGTCGGGCCAGATACCGCGGCTGTCATAGACGATCTTGTCGCTGCGTTCGGACAGCGGCACCGATTTGAACACGTCATGATCGACCAGCACGATCAGGATCGCGCAATCGGCAAGGGCGTCGTCAAGGTCGATCAGGCTGGCGCCGGTGCCGACAAATTCGACCGGCAGGCCGCGGGCATACGGTTCGACCAGCTTGACGCGCGGGCCGAACTGCTTGGCGAGCGCGGCGGCGACATCGACCGCCGGGCTTTCGCGGAAATCGTCGATATTGGGCTTGAATGCCAGCCCGAGGCACGCGACCTGCGCGTCCGGATGGGCGGCAACCAGCGCGGCGGTGGCGGCGATGACATGACTTGTCTTTTTGACATTGACCTCGCGCGCGGTGCGGATCAGGCGGCTGTTGACCGGGTCGCCATGGACCAGAAACCACGGATCGACCGCGATGCAATGGCCACCGACGCCGGGGCCGGGCTGCAAGATGTTGACGCGCGGGTGGCGGTTGGCCAGCCGGATGACTTCCCACACATCGACGCCCATCGTGTCGGCAATCATCGACAATTCATTGGCAAAGGCGATGTTGACGTCGCGATAACTGTTTTCGACCAGCTTGACCATTTCGGCGGCGCGCGCGGTGGTGGTGACACAGGCACCGCGCACGAACTGGCGGTAAAAGGTCATCGCCTTGCGCGCGCAGCGCGGGGTGATCCCGCCGATGCAGCGGTCATTGTCGACCAGTTCGACCAATATGCGGCCGGGCAGCACGCGTTCGGGGCAGTAAGACAGGAAAATGTCGGGCGTGCCGCTGGTCCGCCCGGGGATTTTCAGGTCGGGGCGCTCGGCGGCGAGCAATTCCGCGATCTTTTCGGTCGTGCCGACGGGCGATGTTGATTCGAGGATGACAAGGTTGCCGACCGCCAGCACCGGCGCAATCGCGCGCGCGGCGGCCAGAACGTGGCTGATGTCGGGGCGGTGTTCGTCGTCGTGCGGCGTCGGCACGGCGATGACAAAGACGTCGGCGGCGACGACGCTGGTCGATGCTTTCAGCGCGCCGCGCGCGACGACGCCCTGCACCAGACCGTCCAGATCGACTTCTTCGATGTGGACGCGGCCATTGTTGACGGTGTCGACGACCGCCTGGCTGACATCGACGCCGGTGACCAGGCACCCCGAACGCGCAATCAGCGCGGCGGTGGGCAGGCCGATGTAACCCAGGCCGACGACGGTAACTTTCTGGTCGATATCAACAGGCACGCGCGATGATCCTTGCTATCTGTTCGCCAGCGGTGCCGTCGCCAAAGGGATTATGGGCGCGCGCCATGGCCGAATAAGCTGCTTTGTCGTCCAAAAGATTGAAGATTTCGGAAACGATGGTGGCGCGCGCGGTGCCGACCAGCCGGGCCGTGCCCGCCGCGACCCCCTCGGGCCGTTCGGTCGTTTCGCGCATGACGAGGACAGGTTTGCCGAGCGAAGGGGCTTCTTCCTGCACCCCGCCGCTGTCGGTCAGCACCAGCTCGCTCATCGCCATCAGCCGGACGAAGTGCGGATAGTCGAGCGGATCGATCAGCGCGACATTGGCGTTGTCCGCCAGCATCGCTTCCATCACCCCGCGCACATTGGGGTTGGGGTGGACGGGAAAAATCACCGCGACATCGTCGCGCGCGGCAATATCGCCAATCGCCCCGGCAATCGCGGCCATGCCGTCGCCGAAATTTTCGCGCCGGTGGCTGGTGACCGCGACAATGCGTTTCCCCGCAAAGCGCGCGGCGAGGCCGTCGAGTCCGGCGGCGAGCGCGGGTTCCTCGTCCAATCGCGCGCGGGTGGCGAGCAGCGCGTCGATCACCGTATTGCCGGTGATGTGGATGCGGTCGGCGGGCACATTTTCGGCGCGCAGCGCGGCGGCGGCGGTTGTCGTCGGGGCGAAATGCAGGTCGGCAATCGCGCCGGTGACCTTGCGGTTCACTTCTTCCGGCCAGGGCGCGTAAATGTCGCCGCTGCGCAATCCCGCCTCGACATGGCCGACGGGTATCTTGCGGAAATAGGCGGCGAGCGTTGCGGCCATCGTGGTCAGCGTGTCGCCGTGGACCAATATGCGGTCGGGCCGGTCGGCGTCGAACGCCGCGCCCAGCCCGGTGACGAGCCGCGCCAGCAACGCATCAAGGCTCTGGTTCGGCTGCATCACGTCGAGGTCAACGTCGGGCGTTATTCGCGCAATTTCAAGAACTTGATCAAGCATCGCGCGGTGCTGCGCCGTGACACACACGGTGGTGCGGATGTTGCTATGAGCGCGCAGCGCGTGGACGACGGGGAACATCTTGATGGCTTCGGGACGGGTGCCGAAAACCACCGCGACGCTCTGTTGCTTGCTGCCCGTCATATTGCTGTTCCGTTACGCATAGTGCCCATTGATCAGGGGGTTATGCCTAACAGGATTTGGTTGTCATCCGCTTAAGCATGGGTGCGGCTTTGCGTTTTGGCCGTGCTGCGCTATGCGCCCACGCCATGAGCACATGGATCAAGCGCCTGTTTGGCAGCGGTACGGCAGCGGGAGCACAGCGGGACGGCGGCCCATGTGCACCCGGCGGCGTGCGCGTCTATGCCGTGGGCGATGTCCATGGGCGGCTCGACCTGCTCGACGAACTGTTGGCGCAGATTGCGGCCGACAGCGCCGCGAGCCCCGACCGCCGCCATGTGCTGGTGATGCTGGGCGATCTGATCGACCGGGGTCCGGAATCGGCAGGAGTGGTCGACCGGTTGACCCGCATCCCGAAGGGCATCGACGAAATGGTGCTGCTGTGCGGCAATCATGAAGAGGCGCTGATCGAACTGATCGACGGCGACAGCAGCAATCTGGCGTTTTGGCTGCGCTATGGCGGGCACGAAACCTTGCTGTCCTATGGCATCGACGAAGCCGACATCGACCGCGGCGGCGACACGCTGGCGCGCGCCTTTGCCCAGGCGGTGCCGCGTTCGCACATTCAGCTATATCGCGACCTGGTCGACCATCATGTCGCGGGCGATTATGCGTTCGTCCATGCCGGGATCAAGCCCGGCGTTCCGCTCGACCGCCAGCGCCGCCGCGACCTGCGCTGGATCCGCGAGCCGTTTCTGGAGGACGGCCGCGACCATGGCCATGTCATCGTCCACGGCCACACGATCACCGACGATGTCGACATGCGGCCCAACCGCATCGGCATCGACACCGGGGCTTATCGCAGCGGGGTGCTGACCGCGCTGGTGCTCGACGGGGCGGCGCGGATGGTGATGCAGACGGGGGCGGTTATCGCCTGACCGGGCAACCCCACCTTTCGTCACCCCGGATCAAGTCCGGGGTGACGAGATTTTGTGGAAACGGGGTAGGGTTTGTGCTTCACCCCCTCCCCTTCAGGGGAGGGGCAGTGAGACTAGGTGCCGCAAGGCACTTAGTCGCAGCGGGGTGGGGTTTTGCCGCTATCGGCCAAGCGCCTGCCTGCCCGCGGCCCCTGCCTGCGCAGGGGCGACGTTCCCCCCCTCAATCCCCCGTATAATCCCGGTACCAGCGCACAAAGTTCGGCACGCCGACGTCGATATTGGTCGTCGGCGCATACCCCACATCGGCGGCAATCGCGTCAATATCGGCAAAGGTTTCGCGCACGTCGCCGGCCTGCATGGGGAGCATGTTTTTCGTCGCCTTTTTGCCGCACGCATCCTCGATAATCTCGATCAGGCGGAGCAGATGTTCCGACTTGTGATTGCCGATATTATACAGCCGGTGCGGCTTGACGCTGCCCCCCGCTTTCGGCGCGCCGTCGTCGGGCGGGGGATTGTCCATGCACGCGGTGATGCCGCTGACAATATCGTCGATATAGGTGAAGTCGCGGCGCATGTCGCCGTGGTTGAACACGTCGATGGGGATGCCCGCCAATATCTTGCGGGTGAAATCCCACATCGCCATGTCGGGGCGGCCCCACGGGCCATAGACGGTGAAAAAGCGCAGGCCGGTGAGCGGCAGGCGGTAAAGATGGGCATAGGTTTCGCTCATCAGCTCGTCGGCCTTTTTGGTCGCGGCATAGAGCGAGAGCGGATGATCAACCCGGTCGGATACGCGGAATGGCAGCGTGTCGTTGCCGCCGTAAACCGACGATGAACTGGCATAGACCATGTGCGGCACGGCGCGGTGGCGCGCGACTTCCAGCATGTTGAGGTGGCCGACCAGATTGGCCTGAACATAAGCGTGCGGGTTTTCGATCGAATAGCGCACACCGGCCTGCGCGCCCAGATGGACAATCGCGTCGAAGTCGGTGGTGCCCAGCGCCGCAGTCAGCGCGCCCATGTCGGCAAAATCGACCTTGGCGAAGGTGAAGCGGTCGCCGCCAAGGCTGGTCAACCGCGCGACGCGCTTCTGTTTCAGCTGGACGTCATAATAATCGTTGAGATTGTCGATCGCGGTGATCCGGTCACCGCGCGCCAGCAGCTTTTCGGCCAGCGACATGCCGATAAAGCCCGCGCCGCCGGTGATCAGGACATGTTTCGCCATCGCTCGATTTTCCCTTGTTACAGCCGCCACACCGGCGCGGTCATCGCGCCGCGCAGATCGCCCAGCCCGTTCTTCAGATCGGCGAAAAGGCCGCCCGGCGCGACCAGCGCCGACAGCGCACCGGCACCCATCGCCAGATATTCGCGGTGCGGCACCGCCAGCACGACCAGATCATGGCCGCCCCCGACCGCGCCGGTTTCCAGCGTCAGCCCATATTCATGGCGCGCCTCATCGGCATCGGCCAGCGCGTCATGCACCGTCACGCGGTGGCCAAGTGCGGCAAGCGCGGCGATCAGGTCGGCGACTTTGCTGTTGCGCAGGTCGGGCACGTCTTCCTTGAACGTCAGGCCCATGACCAGCACAGATTTCGGCACGGAACCAACGGCGGCGTGCAACTGTCCCGCGACCCATGTGGCCATACCGTCGTTGATCGACCGGCCGGCCAAAATGACGCGCGGGTCGTGGCCCAATTGTTCGGCGCGGTGCGACAGATAATAGGGATCGACGCCGATACAGTGGCCGCCGACCAGCCCCGGCGTAAACGGCAGGAAATTCCATTTCGTCCGCGCGGCGTCGAGCACATCCCACACCGACAGGTCCATCGCGCCAAAAATCTGGGCGACTTCGTTCATAAAGGCGATGTTGATGTCGCGCTGGGCATTCTCGATGACCTTGGCGGCTTCGGCGGCCTTGATCGACGCGGCGCGGTAAACCCCGCCGCTGGTCATCGCGCCATAGAGCGCGCACAGCGTGTCGGTCACTTCGGGCGTCTGGCCCGCGACCACTTTCATGATGCGTTCAACGGTATGTTCACGGTCGCCCGGATTGATCCGTTCGGGTGAATAGCCAAGGAAGAAATCGACCCCGCATGTGCGTCCCGACACGCGTTCGAGCACGGGCGCACAGATATCTTCGGTCACGCCGGGATAAACGGTGCTTTCATACACGATGATCGGTGCGCGGTCGGCCGGCAGCATCGCGCCGACGGTTTCGGATGCGCGGACAACAATCGACAAGTCGGGTTTGTTGGCGGCATCGACCGGCGTCGGCACGGTGACAATATAGATGTCGGCGGGCGGACAGGCCGCCGGTTCGCTGGCCAGCATCATCGTCGACGCGGCGAGGCGCGCTTCGTCAATCTCGCCGGTGCGATCATGGTGATGGTCACGCAGTTCGGCGATCCGGCCAGCGTCGACATCCAGCCCGCACACCGGGAAATGGCGCGCCAGTGCGACCGCCAGCGGCAAGCCAACATAGCCCAGCCCGACGACAACAATCTGTAATGGCTTGGACAAAGACGACTCCCACCGCGTGATGGCCCGATCATATTCGCGAAAAAGGGCGCGCGCGGCGGTGCATAGCGTCGCGCTCGGACAATGAAAACCATGCATGGGCCGTGACATGCAGTTTTCTGTTTCGATTTCTGTTCACACTGCGGCCAGCGCCGGGAACCTATCGGTCCATTATCGATTGACTTGGCATGGTGGTCGGGGTTAGCCGCGCTTCGCTGGCAGGAAAATGATGACAGACAATGATTATCTCTGGCTGGCGGTCGCATGTGTTTTTGCCCTGGTGGCAAGCGAGCTGATTTGCCGCTTTGCCCTGTCGCTTGGCACGCGTTTCCGCTTGATGGACGAACCGGTCGAGGACCGCAAAATCCATACCCGCCCGACCCCGCTGGTCGGCGGACTGGTGCTGCTCGCGGTGTTTGTGCCGATCCTGCCGATGATCATGGTGTTGTACGAACCGCCGGGCACGGGCAACCGGACGATGACGATTGTTGCCGTTTGCACTTTGGTATGCGCGATGCTGGGGATGGCCGATGACCGCCACAGCCTGTCGGCGCGGGTGCGGCTGTGGGCGACGGTCCTGCTGTTCGCCAGCGCGATTGCGCTCGACCCGCGCTTCCTGATCGGGGCCTTTTACTTCACGGGTATGGCGCCGATTGTTCTGCCCTTCTGGGCGGCGTGGGTGTTCACTTTGCTGGTCATGATCGGGTTTCTGAACGCGGTGAACATGGCCGATGGCAAGAATGGGCTGGTGATTTCGATGTCACTTTATTGGGCGCTCGCGCTCAGTCTGGCGGGACCACAGGGGCTGGTGATCATCATGCTGCCGCTGGCGGTGATGCTGTTCGTGCTGTTGGCGCACAATATGTTCAGCCGCCTGTTTCTGGGGGATGGCGGCGCTTATGGCTTGGCCTGCCTGTTCGTGATGCTGTCAGTCCTGAGCTATAATGTCACACCGGGCGCGTTGACCGCCGACATGATGACGCTGTTTTTCATCATTCCCGGCATCGACATGGTCCGGCTGTTCGTCCAGCGGATTGCCAAAGGGCGATCGCCGACGCAGGGCGACCGCGACCACCTCCACCATTATATTTACGCGATGGTCGGCTGGCCCTTTGGCTTGATCATCTATCTCACGTTGATGGCGGTGCCCGGGCTGATCGCGATCAGCGACCCGGCGCTGGCCCCTTATGCGCTGGCGGCGTCGCTGATCGCCTATGCGGCGATCCTTTTGGCGGCAGGGCTGGGACGCAATCGCGCACAGATGGCGGCGCAGGACTGAGCCTTATTCCGCTTTGGTTGTTTCAGCCTTGGCCGGCCCCTTGCGCGGCGTGATGACGATATCGTCGAGGTAGAATTGTTCCAGCTTGGTCAGTCGCCCGGCCTTGCGCGCGATGGTCAGCAACGGCCCCTGACAGTCGGCTGGCACGTCAAGGTCCCACCCGACATTGACCCATGTTTCGACGGCCGTGCGCAGCGGTAGATGGACAAACTCGGCCGGCGCGCGGCCATTGACGCACGCCAACGCCAGTCCGCTGTCGCCGGTCAGTTCGGTCAGCGCATAGCTGCGGGCGCGGACGCGGTAGCGCCCCGGCGCCAGCGTGAGCAGTTGCGACGCGACGCCGCCGACCGCGTTGCGATCAAATTCGGCAAAGAGCGCCTTGCCTGGACCCGATGGGCCGGGCCCGATTTCACCGGCGCGGTTGTCGCCGATGAGCAACGTCCAATTATAGGGTTCAAAGATTTTCGACCCTTCAAAATCGCCGTTGCGAATGGCGGATTCACCGGCCCCAAACTTGACCGGTGACAGTGCGTCAAACTTTGCCCGCAGCGCGTTGGCGGGCGTATCGCTGACGCGGCGCATCATCCAGGCTCGCAGCTCGGCGGCGCGCGGCGGCACCGGGGCGGTCAGCAGCAGACGATACAGTCGCTCTTCATTCTGCGGCGAATTGCCCCTCGCGCCCATAATTTCCAGAAACTCGGCGCGCCATTTCGGGTCAGCGGCCAGCTTGCGGCCCAGGTCGGGCACCGCGCGGCCGTCGGCGACGATGGCGGTGAGCATCATGTGCGCCTCGGTCTTGACGCGCGGATCGGTGCGCATCACGATGTCGGCTTCGCGCACGACGGCGCGGTAGTCGCCGCGCTTATAGGCACCGTCGAGCAGGAAGGCATGCGCAAATGTGTCGTGCAGCGTCGCGCGGCCGACCAGCGTCAGGATGCGGCTCGACGATTTTTCAAACCCGGCAGCCTTGTCGAGCAGCGCAATCGAGCGCGCGGTGCGGTGGTCGAGCGGGCTGCGCAGCACGGCGGCGAGGGCGGCTTCGCGCACGGCGCCGCGGTCGACGGACGTCGCATTGGCCAGCAGCGCATTGTCGACGCGCTGGGCCAGCGGCGTGGCGTGGCCGGGGCTCAGACGCTGGCCCAGCGCCGGGTTGGCCTTGCCCACGACGAAACCCGCCGCCGACTGGAACGCCATCGTCGCCAGCGTCAGTCCACCGACCAGCGCCGCCGCCCGGCGCAGCCATGGTGCGCGTCCAGCGGGGGTCGGGGCCGGCGGTTGCGGAGCAGA
>JBEGPL010000085.1:0-4044 GCA_041181445.1 Pseudomonadota bacterium | reverse complement strand
AGCGGTATGGTGACGTCGGTGATCGCGATCGACAAGCAACTGACCAAACAGCGGCTGGTCCCGCATGGCATTCCCATGCCCGGCGGGCATATGGTGAAAAGCGCCGACTTGTTCGCCGCCGACCCGCTGCCGCGCCCCTATGTGCTCAAACCCGCCAACGAAGGGTCGTCGGTCGGCGTCGCGATTGTTACCGATGCGAGCAATTATGGATCGCCCATTGGCCGCGATGTCGCCGGGCCGTGGCAGCAGTTTGACGAACTGCTCGCCGAACCTTTCATTCGGGGGCGCGAATTGACGGTTGCGGTGCTGGCCGATCAGGCGCTGTGTGTCACCGAACTCGAACCCAAGACCGGCTTTTATGACTTTGATGCCAAATATACCGACGGGATGACCACCCACATCTGTCCGGCGCAGGTGCCCGACGATGTCGCGGCGGCGATGATGGACATTGCGCTGCGCGCGCACCGTTTGCTGGGCTGCAAGGGCGCGTCGCGCTCTGACTTTCGCTGGGACGACAGCGCCGGGGTCGACGGCCTGTTCCTGTTGGAGGTCAATACCCAGCCCGGCATGACGCCGCTCAGTCTGGTGCCCGAACAAGCAAAGTATCTGGGGATTTCATACCCCGAACTGGTCGAACGCATTGTGGAGGAAGCGCTATGAGCACAACCCGGGTCAAACGCAGCCGTCCCGTCGCCAAGCGCGCAAAGGCCCCCGCCAAGCGGCGCAACCGCATCGCCACAAAATCGCGCGTCGACGCATTTTTTGCCGCATTGCCGTTCAGCCCAGCGACGATGCAGCGGGTCATCAACCTGTCGGTGGCCGCCGTGCTGCTGGTGATTGGCACCGCAATGGCACAGGCCACGGGCGTGACCGCCAAAGTGCAGGAAGAATGGGTGCAGGCCGTCGGCCGCGCCGGATTTCAGGTGCGCAAGGTCGAAGTGGTCGGCGCCGACCGCATCGACCGGATCAAGATTTACGACATCGCGCTCAATCAGCAGAACCGGTCGATGGCGGCTGTCGACCTCGACGCATTGCGCCACGATCTGTTGAAATATGGCTGGGTCAAGGATGCGCGCGTGTCGCGCCGCCTGCCCGAAACATTGGTGATCGACATTGTCGAACGCGCTCCGGCTGCCGTTTGGCAGCATGAGGGCAAGCTGACGCTGATCGATGCCGACGGCGTCGCGCTGGAACGTATTTCGGCCGCGATGATGCCCGACCTGCCGCTGGTCATCGGCCCCAATGCCAACCACAAGTCAAAGGATCTGCAGGTGCTTCTGGCAAATGCCGATTCGCTGCGCGAATTGCTGGCGGGGGCGACATGGGTCGGCAATCGCCGCTGGGACCTGCGCTTTGAAAGCGGCGAGACGCTGGCGCTGCCCGCGGGCGACGGCGCCGCGCGTGAGGCGCTGACCCGTTTTGCCCATATGGACGGCGCCAACCGACTTCTCGGGCGCGGTATTGTGCGGTTCGACATGCGCGATCCAAAGCGGTTCGTGTTGCGCTTGCCGCCCGAGGGCCGCATTGGCAAAGCAAGGATCGCTGCCGATGCCGTCGCCGCCGCGCAAGCGGCGGATGTCACCCCCGGCTCGAACGACGAAGGGTAGGATCATGGCGCCGCCGCGTTACGAACGACTGATCACTGCACTGGACGTCGGCAGCTGGAAAGTATGTGCGCTGATCGCGGGGCAGACCGCCGACGGCAAGCTGCACGTGCTCGGCACCGGCCAGCGCGAGAGTCAGGGCGTGCGGCGCGGCTATGTCGCCGACATCGACAAGACCGAGCAAGTGGTGCGCGAAGCGATCGAACAGGCCGAACGCATCGCCGGGCTGAACATCGACGATGTCTGGGTCGGCTTTTCGGCGGGCGCGCTGTCGAGCGATGTCGCCCGCGTCGAGGTCGAACTGGGCGGTCAAAAGATTGAACAGGACGATATCGACGATTTGCTGGCGGCGGGCCGCGAGAGCATCGACCCCGAAGGCCGCATGGTGCTGCATGCCCAACCTGCGCTCTATACGCTCGACGGGCTGGCCGGTGTGCGCAGTCCCAAGGGGTTGTTCGCCGACCGCATGGGTGTCGATATCCACGTCATCCTGTGCGACGGTGCACCGGTGCGCAATCTGGAAACCGCGGTGCGCGCGGCGCATCTGGATGTGCGTTCAGTCGTCGCTTCGCCGCTGGCGTCGGGACTGGCCTGCCTGTCGGACGAGGAACGCGATCTGGGCGTCGCGCTGGTCGAAATCGGCGCGTCGGTGACCAATGTCGCGCTCTATGCCGGCGGGATGCTGGTCGGCTTGCAAGCATTGCCCTTTGGCGCGGCTGACATCACCGACGACATTGCCAGCGCGTTCAGCCTGCGGCGCAGCCAGGCCCAGCGGGTGCAAAGCTATTACGGGTCGGCTTCGGCGACGCCGCGCGACAATAATGAACAGATTGATGTGGACCCCAGCATCGCCGAAAGCGCCGACAAGCCGCGCGTCACGCGCGCGCAGTTGATCGCGGTGATTCGCCAGCGGCTGGACTTCATGATGAATGAAATCGGCAAGACTTTGAAGGATTTGGGCTTCGTCGGCCCGGTCGGGCGGCAAGTGGTTTTGACTGGCGGCGGCGCGGATTTGAAGGCGATCGCTGACTATGCCCAGGCGGCGCTGGGCCGCGCGGCGCGGGTCGGACGGCCGCAGGGACTCGTTGGCTTGCCGGACGCGCACGCGGGTCCCGCCTTTGCAACATTGGCGGGTCTGGCGCTTTACGCCGCCAGCGATCCGGTTGATCTGCGCGACCTGGCGCTCAGCCCGCAGGATGTTGTCCGGCCGCAGGGCGGGGCATTGTTGCAGCGGCTGGCCGCAGCGTTGAAGAACAGCTTTTGATCAGGGTTAATTTTATGCGTGATTCCGCCCGGATTATGGTGCAATGAATCGCAATGATGGTTGGCAAAGCCGGGGACGTCCCTTGGAACTGGCCGACATTTTGCAGGGCAGTGGGCATGACGCCCATGCGCCACCCAGTTAGGGGAGTTGGGACTGATGAGCATCAATATTGGCCCGCCGCAGGTTGACGAGCTGAAGCCGCGGATCGCCGTTATCGGGGTCGGCGGGGCCGGCGGCAATGCGATTGCCAATATGATCGCCGCGCATGTCGAGGGGGTCGACTTCATCGTCGCCAACACCGATGCGCAGGCGCTTAATGCCTCGCCCGCCGAGCGGCGTATCCAGCTGGGCGCACATATCACGCAGGGTCTGGGCGCGGGGTCGCGGCCCGAAGTCGGCCGCGCCGCTGCCGAAGAAACGCTCACGACGGTCGAAGATGCGCTCGATGGGGCACATATGTGCTTCATCGCGGCGGGTATGGGCGGCGGCACCGGCACCGGCGCTGCCCCCGTAATTGCCAAGGCGGCGCGCGACCGCGGCATTTTGACGGTGGGCGTCGTCACCAAACCCTTCAGTTTTGAAGGCAACCGGCGGATGAAATCGGCCGAGGCCGGGATCGCCGAGCTGCAGGAACATGTCGACACGCTGATCGTCATTCCCAACCAGAACCTGTTTCTGGTCGCCAGCCCGAACACGACCTTCAAAGAAGCCTTCACCATGGCCGACGAAGTGTTGCAACAAGGGGTGCGCGGCATCACCGACCTGATGGTCATGCCCGGCCTGATCAACCTCGACTTTGCCGACGTCCGGTCGGTGATGCGCGAAATGGGCAAGGCGATGATGGGCACGGGTGAGGCCGAGGGCGACGGCCGCGCGCTCGAAGCCGCACAGATGGCGATCAACAACCCGCTGCTCGACGGCGTCAGCATGGCGGGGGCCAAGGGCGTGATCATCTCGATCACCGGCGGCGAAGACATGCGCCTGATGGAAGTCGACGAAGCCGCCAACCATATCCGCGAACTGGTCGATCCCGATGCAAATATCATCTGGGGTTCGGCGTTCAACGACAATCTGAAGGGCCGCATCCGCGTGTCGGTCGTCGCGACCGGCATCGACGGCGATTCAATTGCCGCACCTGCGTCGCCCGCGTCGCGCGCCTTTGCCTTTGGCGGCGCG
>JBEGPL010000084.1:0-2827 GCA_041181445.1 Pseudomonadota bacterium | reverse complement strand
CGCGAGCAGGCAAATGAACAAACGCGCAGGTTCGCTGCCGCAAGCGCACCATAACCCCCATCGGATCATACAGAAATTGGCTGGGGCGGCAGGATTCGAACCCCCCGCCTGCGCGAGCAGGCAAACGAACAAACGCGCAGGTTCGCTGCCGCCAGCGCACCAGAACCCCCATCGTATCACACAGAAATTGGCTGGGGCGGCAGGATTCGAACCTGCGCATGGCGGCATCAAAAGCCGCTGCCTTACCGCTTGGCGACGCCCCAACACCCTCTGTCGGCGCATGTCCGCCGCGAGGAAGCGCGCCTATAGCCAGCAGGGCTTTCCATTGCAAGGCGGCGCTTGGCGGGGTGGCCGCGCAACCTATCCCCTCCCCTTCAGCGGAGGGGCAGCGAGACTTGGGGCTGCGCAGCAGGCCCTCGTCGCAGCGGGGGTGGGGCCAGACGTTGCGCCCGACCCGCAAAATTCTAGATCCGGCTGACCCACCCGTGCGTGTCGGCCGCCTGCCCGCGCTGGATGGCGACCAGCCGGTTTTTCAGCATCTGGGTCACCTGTCCCGGTCCGCCCGCGCCGATGGTGAAACGGCCGTGCGCGCTGCTGACCGACCCGACCGGCGTGACCACTGCCGCGGTGCCGCACGCGAAACTCTCGGTCAGGTGGCCGCTTTCCGCATCGCTCCGCCATTGGTCGATGCTGTACCGGTCCTCACGCACCGTCAGCCCCGCCTCGCGCGCCAGCGTGATCAGCGCGTCGCGGGTGATGCCCGGCAGGATGGTGCCGGTCAGCGGCGGCGTCACCACCGACCCGTCGGCAAAGACGAAGAACATGTTCATGCCCCCCAGTTCCTCGATCCATTTGCGTTCGGCGACGTCGAGATAGACGACCTGGTCGTGCCCCTTGGCGATCGCTTCGCTTTGCGCGACCAGGCTGCCGGCATAATTGCCGCCGCATTTGGCCGCGCCGGTGCCGCCTGGTCCGGCGCGCGTATAATCCTCGCTCACCCACAGCGAGATCGCTGGCGCGCCGCTTTTGAAATAATTGCCCACCGGCGACGCGAGCACCAGATAGCGATATTCGGACGCGGGTTTGACGCCCAGAAACACCTCGCTGGCGAACATGAACGGCCGCAGGTAGATCGCCCCGCCATCGACCATCGGAAACCACGCCGCGTCGGTGCGGACCAGCGCGCGGCACGATTCGAGGAAAAGCTCGGGCGGCAGCGCGGGCATCGCCATGCGCGCCGCCGACGCGTTGAACCGCGCCGCGTTCGCCTCCGCGCGGAACAAGGCCATCGCGCCGTCGTCCAGCCGATACGCCTTCAACCCTTCAAAAATCTCTTGCGCATAATGCAGCACGGCCGTCGCCGGGTCGAGCAACAACGGCCCGCGCGCCATGATTTTGGCGTCGTGCCACCCCTGGCCCTCGACATAGGTGATGCTGGCCATATGGTCGGTGAACACGCGGCCGAATTGCGGGTCGGCGATGCGCGCGGCGCGCGTTGCGGCGTCGACCGGGTCGGGGTGCGGTGCGAACGCAAAGGCGGGCGTCTGGGTCATGTCGGTTCCGTTGTTCAGCGGGTCGGCGCGCGCCGTGTGGCGGCCACCGTGCACAGTGCCTTGCCAAAGTCGCGCGCACGATGCAAGATAGGACAGCATGTCTGACCAAAATATTCTTGCGCAAACACCGTCCGCTTCTGCCCTTTTCTTGCGCGAGGAGGAGGTGCGACGCGGCATCGAGCGCATGTATTTCGGGCACAGCCACCTGCTGCGCGCCATCGACAGCCGCCTTGCCACGGCAAAGCTGGGCCGTGCGCACCACCGCACGCTTTACTTTGTCGCGCGCAAGCCGGGGCTGACCATCGCCGAATTGCTGGGCATTTTGGGGATCACCAAACAGTCGCTGAGCCGCGTGGTGAAGGATCTGGGGGCGGCGGGGCTGCTGGAAGCGGCGCCGGGGCGGCGCGACCGGCGGCAAAAGGAGCTGCGGCTGACGGCGGCGGGTGCCGCGCTGGAGGCCGACCTGTTCGCGGCGCTGCGCGAAGCCATGGCGCGCGCGTACAGCGCCGCCGGGCAGAGCGCGGTCACCGGATTCTGGCAAGTGTGCGAGGCGCTGATCCCGCTGCGCGAACGCCCGCGCATCGCCGCGCTGGATGTGCGCGACTAGGGCCACCTGCCCTGCCCCCGCACTTTCCCGATTGCATATCCGCGCCGCGCCGGTAAGTCGGAACCCAACCAATGGGGAAGGGTCAACATTATGAAATTCCGTGTCTTCGTGCCGATCGTGTCAATCGCCATCACCGCCAGCCTGCTGACGCCCGCCGTCGCCCGCGCCGAGGACAAGGCGCCGAAGCCGGTCGAGCTGAGCGCCGATGCGATTGCCGCGCTCCAGACCCAGCGGGTCGACGCCGATTTCGACCTGACGTTCCGCGCCGCCGTCGCCGCGCTCCAGTCGCAAAGCTATATCAACATCAACGCCAGCAAGGACGCGGGGACGATCACCGCCGAAACCGACGGCAAGTCGAAACTGGTCTACAACATCTTCTGGGGCTTCGGCAAAAAGAAGCGCACTCAAGTCGCGTCGTTGCTCGTCGAACCCATCGCGCCGGGCGTCACCCGCATGAATGTCAAGATGACCAGCGTCGAATCGAAATCGCGCGCCGGGCTGGGCGGCGGCTATTCGGACGGCACACCGGTGATGTTCGGCGAGCCATATCACGACTTCCAGGCCGAATTTGACAAGGCGCTCGCCATGCGCCGCGCCGATGCAGCAGCAGCGGCGGCGGCGGCAGCCCCGGCGGCAACCACAACTGGCGGCGGCACGGCGGGCACCG
>JBEGPL010000083.1:0-6031 GCA_041181445.1 Pseudomonadota bacterium | reverse complement strand
CAGCGCCGGCAAAACAACACGCTCGGCAACGGGCGCGAATGTCACCATCATCAGCAAAATGACCACAGCATGGACTATACCCGCGACCGGCGTTGTGCCGCCAGCGCGGACATTGGTCGCCGTTCGCGCAATCGCCCCTGTGACCGGCATGCCGCCAAAGGCCGCCGACGCGATATTGCCATAGCCTTGCGCCAACAGTTCGGCATTCGGGCGATGCTGGCCGCCCAGCATCCGATCGGCAACAAGCGCCGACAACAATCACTCAACCCCCGCAAGAAAGGCGATGATCAAGGCCGACGGCAGCATTTCGCGCGCAAGCGCAAACGACAGTTCCGGCGCATCCAGCATAGGCAATCCGCGCGGCAGATGCCCGAACCGCGACGCGATCGAATCGACCGGCCAATCGAACAGAAGGGTCAGCATTGTTGCCGCGAACACCGCCACAATCGGCCCCGGCACCCGGGGAAGCCAGCGGCGAATTGCCAGAATGACGGCAAGCGCGACAAGCGCAATCACCAACGATTCGGGCTGCAAACTTGCCCTTGCATCCCACAATGCGTCCATTTTTGGCAGGAATTCGGCAGGCAATATCCCGGTTTTCAGTCCGAACACATCCTTTAACTGGGTCGCGGCAATGACGACTGCGATGCCAATCGTGAAGCCGTTGATCACGGCCTCGGGCACCAGTGAGACAAACCGACCCAGGCGCAAAAATCCTGCGATCAGTAAAATGACGCCCGCCATCATTGTCGCCACGACCATCCCGTCATAGCCATGTTTGGCGATGATCCCATATGTCACGACGATGAATGCCCCCGTCGGCCCGCCGATCTGGACACGGCTTCCGCTCATCAGCGAAATGACAAAGCCGCCGACGATGGCGGTCAATATGCCTTGAGCCGGTGTCGCGCCCGACGCGATGGCGATGGCAATACTCAACGGCAGTGCGACCAATGCGACGGTTATGCCGGCGACCACGTCGCGCCGGAAAGCCGGGAACTGATAATCCTGTAATGTTGTCCAGAGTTTGGGCGTGCGCATTTCAGGATCGCGGTTTTTGCGTCGCCGCGATCCAGTCGTCGACCTGCGCCTCCAGCACGTCGAGCGGGACCGCGCCCTGCCCCAGCACGACATCGTGGAATGCGGCAAGGTCGAATGTATCGCCCAGCGCCGCTTCCGCGCGCGCGCGTAATTCGCGGATCTTGAGCTCGCCCAGCTTGTACGCCAGCGCCTGTCCGGGCCAGGCGATGTAACGGTTGACCTCTGCATCGATGTTCGCCGCCGACAGCGCGGTATTGTCGGTCATGAACGCGACGGCCCGGTCCTTCGACCATCCTTTGCTGTGGATGCCGGTATCGACGACCAGGCGGCACGCGCGCCACATTTCATAGGACAGGCGGCCCATGTCCTTTGCGGGCGTGTCATACAGCCCCATCTCGATCCCCAGCCGCTCCGAATAAAGCCCCCACCCTTCGACGAACGCGGTGAAAAAGGCGCCATGTTTGCGATAGGGTGGCAGGTCGAGTTCCTGTTGCAGCGCGATCTGCATATGATGGCCCGGCACCGCTTCGTGCACCGACAGCGCCGGAATTTCCCACAGCGGCCGCTGGTCGAGTTTCGACGTGTTGACGAAATAATTGCCCGCAATGCCGATTTCGGGCGATCCCGGCATATAATAGGCCGTTGTCTGGCCCGCCGCGATTTCGGCCGGTATTTCCTTGATGCCATAGGGAAGTCGCGGCAATTTGTGGAACAGCGACGGCATTTTGCCATCGATGGTCTTGGTCACGCGCGCGACCTTTTCCATCAGTTCCTCGGGTGTCTTCGCATAATAAGCGGGGTCGGTGCGCAGGTGCTGAATGAACGCAGCGCGCGTGGGATAGCCCGCCTTGGCCGCCACCGCGTCCATCTCGGCACCGATGCGCGCGACTTCGTCCAGTCCGATCTGGTGAATCGCGTCGGCACCCAGCGTCGTCGTCGTCATCACGCGGATGCGGTAATCATAATAGGCCGCGCCGCCGGGCTGTGCCGACACGCCGGGGTTGACCGCGCATGCGGGCTTGTAGCTTTGCAGATACCAGTCGGCCTGTTTGCGCAGCGCCGGATAGATTGCCGTCGCAACCGTCGCCTCTGCCTGCGCCGCCAGCGCCGCAAAGTCGCTTTCGCTTAGCCCATCGGGGCGCTTGGCGGCATAGGGTGCCATGAAACGCGACGCACGGACATCAGCGGCGATCAACCCCGATATGCTTTTCTCAAAACCGTCGAGCGAAGCGCAGGGCAATGTATATCCGCCCATGATCGCGTCGTTGGCGACCGCAATCGCCTGATCATTGACGCGCGGAAATTGCGCCAGCCGCTTGTTATAGCTTTCAAAGTCCGCCTTGGTCTTGAACGGCAGATTGTCGGCCATCCCGGCAAAATCCTGATGCCAGCCCGACCGGTTGGTGAAGTTGATCGCGCGCTGGCCAAAGCCGTCGCCCGCGACCACCTCCATCAAGGTGCGGCGCAATATGCCATGGTTCACCCGGTCAGCCGGGGCCAGGTCGGCGACCGCAATCGCGTCGAGCCGCGCCAGCAATTTCGACGCCGCATCGGCAAAGCGCGTGGCACCCGCCAGCGAATAATCGCCGACCTGGCCCTCAAAATCGCGCACGCCCAGCGAGGAGGCAAAAACCGGCGATTCGCGCATCACCAGCGCCCAATAATCGTCGGCGACGCGGGTCAGCCGATCTGCGGCCGGGCTGGCGGCAGGTGCCGTCACGGACGCGTTGTCGTCGGCGATCGCCATGGGTGCATGGATCAGCGCTGCTGCGCCCCACGCCAGTCCTGCCGCCAAAATAAGTGTCCGCATGTCGTGCTCCTTGTGCCCCGCCTTGTCATGATCGGTGTAAAGACCGACAGGAAAATTGGCCAGCGCGATACGCGGCGCCGTCGCCACGCACAAAAATATCGAAAAATCACACAAATTCAGCCAATTCATACGCGATTCAGCCGATTCGCAGCTTGACTCGCATGATTGCAAGTGAAACTGTGCACGTTAACCGGGGATCGCAGCCGAAAAGGCGCTTCAGCATGGCATCAATTTTCTCACCGCGCGGATTGGCGCGACCGACGACCGTTTTGCCGCACGCGCGCAGCCTGTCGCGCCAGATGACCATGCACGTCGCCGCCGCTGTGTTCGCCTTTGCGGCGGTGCAAGTCTGGGCCGTGGCCAGCGCCGTCGGCCTGGGCCATTCGCGGCTGTTGACGGTGGTCGCGCTGGCCGTCCTGATATTTGGCGTTGTGCCGTTCGCCCGCCGGTTCGAACGACAATGGCATGTGCTGGGCCGCAGCGCACTGCCGTCGGTCGGGCTGCACCTGCGTTTCCGCCGCGATGTCCGGCGGCTGTGGATCGCCGCGTTGCTGGTGCCGGTTGCGTGGGTCGGCACGGTGATGCTGACCGGTACGGCGGTCGCGGCGACATTCTAATGCGGCTTTCAGCTTTGACGTGAACATGACGACACACTAGGTGATCGGCCATGTTATCCATCGATGATGCCCTCGACCGCGCGCAGGCGCTGTGCGCCGCCGCCACAAAGGCCGGGGCCGACGCCGCCGATGCCCTCTATTACTGCGACGCCGCCAGCAGCGTTTCGATGCGACTGGGCAAGCTGGAGGATGTCGAACGCAGCGAAAGTCAGGATATTTCGCTGCGCGTCTTTGTCGGCCAGCGCAGCGCCAGCGTGTCGACGTCGGACATGGACAGCAGCGGCCTTGGCGCATTGGTCGACCGCTGCGTCGCGATGGCGCGGCAGGCACCCGACGACCCCTTTGCCGGGCTTGCCCCCGCCGACCGGCTGATGACCGGCCCCGCGCCCGATCTGGACCTGGACGACGGCAGCGACGCCGACCCCCAGGCGATGCGCGCCGCCGCGCTTGCCGCAGAGGACGCCGCGCGCGCCGTCGCCGGGGTGACCAACAGCGAAGGCGGCAGCGCCAGCCACAGCCGGATGCGCTTTGCCCTGGCCACCAGCCACGGTTTCGCGGGCGGCTATGGCGCGACCGGACACAGCCTGTCGGCCAGCGTGATCGCGGGTGAAGGCGCCGCCATGCAGCGCGACTATGCCTGGCACAGCGCGCGCCACGCCGGCGCGCTCGAAACGCCGGATGTTATCGGCACCCGCGCCGGCGCGCGCGCCGTCCAGCGGCTGAACCCCGGCAAAGCACCCACGGGCCGCCTGCCAATCATCGTCGACCCGCGCATCGGCGGGTCGCTGATCGGCCATTTGATGAGCGCGATTGGCGGTCCGTCGATCGCCCGCAAGACCAGCTTTCTGCTGGACAAGCTGGACAGCGACCTGTTCGCAGCCGGCATCATCATCCGCGACGAACCGCTGCGCCCGCGCGGGCTGCGCTCGCGCCCGTTCGACGGCGAAGGCCTGGCCACCGCCGCGCGCGACATTGTCGCCGACGGGCGCGTCACCGGCTGGCTGCTCGACAGCGCATCGGCGCGGCAGCTTGGCCTCGCCCCCACCGGCCACGCCAGCCGCGGCGGCGGCGCGTCGGGGGTCAGCGCCAGCAATTTGTTCCTGTGCGCCGGACCCGTGTCGCCCGCCGCCTTGATGGCCGACGTCAGGCTGGGCATCTATGTCACCGAATTGATTGGCCATGGGGTCAACCCGGTCACCGGCGATTACAGCCGGGGGGCCAGCGGCTTTGTCATTCGCGACGGTCAGTTGGCCGAACCGGTGGCCGAGTTCACCGTCGCGGGCAATCTGACCCAAATGTTCGGCGCGTTGGCCGCTGCCGATGACTTGCAATTCCGCCACGCCATCAATGTGCCGACGCTGCGCATCGACGGCATGACCGTCGCGAGCAGCTGAGCGCCCGCGCGCATGCCCGGCATCAACCGTGAGGCAATCATCGCCGCGACGCGCGAAGTGGGCGACATGGCGCTGGGACGCTGGCGCAGCGGCACCGCCCGTGTGTGGGACAAGTCACCCGACAATCCGGTCAGCGACGTTGACCTCGCGGTCGACAGCCGGTTGAAAGCGGTGCTGGGCGCGATTGAGCCCGACGCCGGCTGGCTGTCCGAGGAAACCGCCGACAATGAAGACCGGCTCAACCAGCGCGCGATCTGGTGCGTCGACCCGATTGACGGCACGCGCGATTTCATCCGCGGCCGCCCCGGCTGGGCGGTGTCGGTCGCGCTGGTGGTCGACGGCCTGCCGCGCTTTGGTGTCCTCTATGCCCCGGCGCGCGACGAAATGTGGGTCGGCGATGCCGGGCGCGGCGCGAGCCTGAACGGCGCTTCGCTTGTCGCCAGCAACCGCGCGCACTTTTCGGGCGCGCGCGTCCCCGCCGACCAGTTGCCGCGCGTCGACACCGACCTCACCATGGTCGAAAAGCCGAACAGCATTGCGCTGCGCATGGCGATGGTCGCCGACGACCGCGCCGATCTGGTTGCGACGCTACGCTGGGGCTTTGAATGGGACGTCGCCGCCGCCGCGCTGATCGCGGCCGAAGCCGGGGCCAGCGTCAGCGACGCCTTTGGCACGGCGCTGGCGTTCAACACGCCGCGCGCGCAGGCGTTCGGCGTCATCACCTGTGCCCCCGCCATCCACGGCGCGGTGGTGGCGCGACTGGCGGACCGGGCGGAAAAACTGGTTGCCGCCGCACATTTATCTTGACATGACGAACCATATTGGTTATATGCCGTTTCGCTTTCGCGCCTGATTCTAGGAAGGGCGCGGGTGCATGGGACGCTGCGATGGGCCTTCGGGCCTGACAAAGCACGGTCGGTGCGACGGGAGCTGTTGCTGTCAACGCCAAGGGTATAGGCCCTTGCACCCCGCGCCAACCCAGGACTGGAACGGTGACGATGCTTTCGGGTGTCGTCCAACGTCAGTGCCGGTGGTCACCTTAATCCACTTGCATTGGCCGCCGTGGGCCGGTCCCCGAAAAAGGGGCGATGTGCCACGCGAGGTTCAGCCACCGCCTTAAACATAATGGATCCGCCGGTTGCCGCTCCTGCGCGACCGCACCGACCGTC
>JBEGPL010000082.1:0-4675 GCA_041181445.1 Pseudomonadota bacterium | reverse complement strand
CGGCAATCGGCACTGCGGTCGCCATGCGCGTGGACAGACGATTTTTCGTCGTTCCGCTCTTGCGCATCCGCCTCCTGCCCCGAACGAACAGTCGCCCATCGCGCAGATGTTGATCGCGGGCAATGGCCCCCACTCCGCCACCAGCCCCGCACCCTGCCCGCGCCTCTACTCCCTGAAAGCGGTCTCGCCCAGACGGGTAAGCGGCGAGAAGAGGTAGGAGAGGATCGATCGCTTGTCGCCAAGCAGGCTGACGCTGGCGATCATCCCCGAACCGATGGGCAGCGGCTTGCCATTGGGGTCCAGCAGCAGTTCGACCGTCTGGATTTCGACGGTGTAGAAACTTTCCTGCGTCTTTTCATTGACCGTTGCGTCGGGCGAGATTGACGTCACCTTGCCCTTCAACGTTCCGTAAATCGACGAATTATAGGCGGTAATCTCGACCCTGGCGGGCTGGCCGAGTTTGACCGCCGCGATGTCCGACGGACGGATCTGGGCCTCGATATACAGCGTCTTGCCCGCCGGGACGATCTCGGCAACCGCATCGCCCGCGCGGACCGATCCGCCGACGGTTGTCACCAGCACGCGGTTGACCTTGCCCGACATTGGCGCACGGATGATCGTGCGGTCCACGCGGTCGGACAGCGCGGGCAGCGTTTGCCGCTGCGACGACAGTTCGGCCTGCGCTTCGGACAATTCCATGCCCGACCGGCTGAGCCAGTCGCTGCGCTGCTGCGCCATCGCGGCGCGGGCCTCGGCCACGCCCGATCGGGCACGCGAGAGTGCGGATTCCGCTGCGGCCACTTCATTTGCGGCAACCGCCGACGCGTTTTCAGCCTTGATGATGTCGGTTTTGGGAATGACGCGCGAATTTTCGAGCGGCTTGAGCATCGCAAGCTCGCGGTCGGCGGTGATGCGCATGTTGCGTTTGGCGTCGAGCTGCGACTGCGCTTCGCCGACCGCGCGTTCGGATTGCACGACCCGCGCCTGCGCCGCCGCGAGCAAGCTGGTAAACTCCGCCCGCCGCGCCGAATGAAGGCTCTCTTCGACCAGCCGCTGGCCCGGGTCGACCGTGCCATATTGCGGCGACGTCCCGCGCACCTCGGCATTCAGGCGCGCCACCTTTGCCTCCAGCGCATCGACGCTTGCCGCCGCACCGCCGAACGCCGATCCGGTCAGCGTCGGGCTGAGGCGGACGAGCGGGTCGCCCTTTACAACCGACTGGCCGGGGCGGACCAGAATTTCCTCCACCACGCCGCCTTCCAGATTGGACACGACCTGCAATTTGGAACTGGCGACGACTTTGCCGATACCGCGCACCGTGCGGTCGATTTTGGTCAGGCTGGCCCACGCCAGCGCAACAACAAAAAAGCCCATGATCAGCCACAGCATCAGATTGGCCGACTTGCGCGCCGCAAATTCCTGCGTGTCCAGATCGTCCTCGGTGCCCTTCATATAATCGACCAGTTTCATACCTGTTCCCTCGCGGCAATCTGGGACACCTGGCGGGTGATCGAATCGGGCGTGCCGTCCATCGCGATGCGGCCGCGCGACAACAGGATGACGCGGTCGACCAGCGCCAGCATACTGGGTCGGTGGGTGATCAAAATCAGCGTCCGCCCGGTAAATTCCTCGCGCAGATTTTCGAGCAGCCGCGCCTCCGTGTCACCATCAACCGAAGATGTTGGCTCGTCGAGGATGATGATCGGCGGCTGGCCAATGAGCGTGCGCGCCATCGCAATCGCCTGACGCTGGCCCCCAGACAGCCCGTCGCCGCGGTCGGCCAGCACATGGTCATACCCGTTGGGCATGCGCGAAATGAACTCGTGCGCCAGGCTGATCTTTGATGCGCGCAACATTTCCGCTTCGTCAGCGTCATCGCGGCCAAGGCGGATATTCTCGCGGATCGTGCCGGTCAGCAGCACATTGTCCTGAAACAGCGCACCCACTTTGCCGCGCAGCGCGTTCGGATTGAGCTGGCGCATATCGGTGCCGTCGATCAGCACCAGCCCGCTGGTCGGCGGATAAAGGCCGATCAGCAACCGCGCGATGGTCGACTTGCCCGACCCGATTGGCCCGATCAGCGCAACATGTTCGCCCGGCGCAATCCGCATCGACACCCCGGTCAGCGCCAGCTCTGCGGCGCCCGGATACCGGAAATCGACGTCGCGAAACTCGATGGCGCCTTCCAGATAGGGGAGTTTCAGCCCGACACCTTCGGGTCCCTCGCGCGGTTGTTCCATCATCCGGTTGATCTGGCGATAGGCGGTGCGCGCGGCGTTCAGCCGGGTGAGCAAATGCGCAATCGTGCCCAGCGGCGCCACGGCGCGGCCGGCCAATATCGAACAGGCGATCAGCCCGCCCATCGTCAGCGACCGGTTGGCGATCGCGAAAACGCCAAAAATGACGACGCCAGTGTAGGACAGGGTCTGCGCGGTTTGCGCCATGTTGATCGAGATGGTCGAAACCAGCCGTTGCCGCAGCGACGCCCCGGCGTGGCCCATCACCGCCGTGTCCCACCGGCTGGACAGCAAGTCGCCCGCGTTCGACGCCTTGACCGTTTCGATGCTGCCGATCGTTTCGACCAGAACCGCCTGTTTGCCCAGCGCCTCGCCCAGCGTTTCGGCCGACAATTTGCGCATCATCGGGTTGGTCACCAGCGCGGTGATGACCACCAGCGGGATCATCAACAGCGGCACCATCACCAGCCATCCGCCAATCAACGCAATCACGATCAGCGTGATCGCGATGAACGGCACATCGACCAGCGCGGTCAGCGACGCCGAGGCAAAGAAATCGCGCAGCGTTTCAATCTCGCGCACCAGCCCGGCCAGCCCGCCAGTCGAACTGCGGCCCAGGTCGAGCCGCATCGACAGGATTTTCTGAAAAATCGCCTTGCCAATGTCACGGTCGATCCGCGCGCCCGCGACATCGACGAAATAGGCGCGCAGCAGCTTGAGCGCGAAATCAAAGCCCATGATGATGACCAGTCCGATGGTCAACCCGATCAGCGATTCAAACGCATTGTTCGGCACCACGCGGTCATAGACCGTCATTGTGAACAGCGCGGTGACCAGCGCAAAACAGTTGATCATCACCGCCGCAACCGCAACCTTGGTATAGATCGCGCGATTTTTGCGGAGCGGTTCGGCAAGCCACGGCGCCAGACGGCCTTTGGGAATGTCCACGTCAGAATGCGAAATCAAGGCAACCATCCCCGGCTATGTCTGCCGAAAACCTGGCATTGTCGCAATTTGGTCAAAGGCGTTTTCCTTGTTCGAGGGCCGGGCAACTTGATCATGCTGGGGAGCACCCGCGACGCGCGGGTGTCCGCCGCGCCACGGGTCTGGTCCTCACCCCGGCACGTCAGGCGACGGCATAGGCTTGCTGTGCGATCATCGCCGCATCCTGCGATGAAAGGTCGCTGCCGCTGTCCTGATACATTTTGAGCGCAAAGCCGAACATCGCATCGTCGCGGTCGTGGGCATATTGCGTCCCGCCCGGTTCGGTCTGGCCATTGTTGTTGTAATAATCGAGCGCATTATGTGCCTGTGCGGCGCTGGTCGGGTCACCCGCAAATTGCGCCGTGCTCCAGACTGCCGAACTGGTTTTGACGGGGACGTGACCGGCAAAATAGGTGTCGAACGTCTCGCCCTTCACATTGTCGAGCAGCGGATCGGGTTGACCCTTGACCGTCTGTGTCGCGCCATTGCCTTCCTTGCCGCCCCATGTTTGCAGCCAGTCGACCGCATCGTTGATATATTCCTTGGGGCTCTTGGGATCGGTGGCGTCGCCGATATTGTTGCCGGCCAGATAGTTGAGCCAGGTCGCGACAACGTCGCGGCCGAGCATCTGGACACCATCGGCGTTCGCCGTCCGCTGTGACGCGTTGATCAACTGCTTGGCATCGCCCAGTTCGATGAACAATGTGTTTTCGCCCGCGCTCAACCCGTCGTGGTTGAAATCGCCAACCAACAGGCCTGCGGCATCGAGCGGTTTGTCGTCATTGATACCGTCATCCGCCTTTGAATTGATGAAGCCGTCATTGTTGGAATCGACCGCATAGACCAGTTCACCGGTCGGGAAATTCGGACCCGACTTGGTTTCGTCGCCCGTGATGTTGTTCCAGAATTGGCCGCCCAGATTGCTCCAGAAACCGGGTGTCCCGACGCCGGGGCCGACGTTAATCAGGCTGTAATAATAGGCATCGTCGGTGTCGCCCACGCCTTGCGCCGTGGTCACTGTTGCGGTGTTCAAATGCTCACCCGGATCAAACGCCTGCGTGTAATTCAGCGTCCATGTTTCACCGACGTCGAGGATGCCGTTGGCCACCCCCGATTCCTGAATGACAACGCCCGCCAGGCTGATCGGCACCCCGGGCAGCCCGCCGGTCTTGTTGACATCGGTGATGACAACATTGGTCAGCGAGATGTTGCCGGTGTTGGCGACGGTGATCTTGAAACTGACCGGGGCGCCCAAATTGACGTTGAGGAGCCCATTTGACGAGTCCGCGTCGTCAAAGTTCACGCCGCCATCAACCGAGACATATTTTTCGAGGTCCATCCCGGGCGCATAAACCAGCGGGGCCACCGCATCGTCGCTGTCGGGGTCGGTTTCATTGCTGGTCACCGTCGCCACATTGTCGATGTCGGTGTCGCCGCCGCCCTTGCCGTCAAGG
>JBEGPL010000081.1:0-2877 GCA_041181445.1 Pseudomonadota bacterium | reverse complement strand
GCGACCTTTGCGCTCGCCGCCGCGATTTACGTCAATTTCTTTGCCCATCATTGGTTGCCCGACTTGCGCTGGCTGCTGTTCGCTGCGACAGCACTGCTGTTCTGGCGGTGTCAGGTGTGGTTCAAGCCATGGCATGTCCACCGGCGCATGCCGTTGCTGGTCGGCTGGGCGCTGGTCGCGCTGTTCATCTGGTTCGCTGAAAATATCGGCACGTTCGCCAACGCCTGGTCCTATCCTGACCAGAAGGACGGGTGGCAGATGGTCAGTCTGGCCAAATTGGGCAGCTGGTATCTGCTGATGATCATTTCGTTCGTGCTGGTCAGCCTGGTCCAGCGGCCGCTGCCGCCCGAACCCGTTCAATAGAGCAACAGTCCTGCCACAGCATGCTGCCACGCCGCCTCATCCGGCCTTGCCAGCGCGTCCAGATCGCCGGGCTCGGCCGCCGCGTCGTCGACCCACAGACGCAGCGACGGTCCCCCGTTGATCACGTCGATCGCCAGCATGTCGTTGGTATATTCATATTTGAAATCGGCGCCGCGCCACAGCGGATAATCGGGGTAAAGCGCGCGAATCGCCTTGAACGCCAGCGCCTGCACACGCCACGGACGGAACGCGGCATGGTCGTAATAACGACCCTCGGCATGGATGTGCACGCCGTTGCAAAGCTGGCCGACATGTTTGTGGAATGTCGGTTCGAACCAGATGTCGCGCAGCGCGCAGCCGCCAAGCCATTGCGGCGCAAGGCTTTGCATTTTTGCGATCACGGCGCGCGCGTCGATGTCGGGTGCGCCAAAAATTTCCAGCGGCCGCGTCGTCCCGCGCCCCTCGGACAAAGTCGCGCCCTCCAGCATCACCGTGCCCGCATAAGCGCGCGCCATGTTGACATTGGCCGCGTTCGGGCTGGGGTTGATCCAGATGCGTTCGGGCGGCCAGCCGAAGCCGGGCCCAGCATCCGGCGCCCAGCCCGCCATTTCGACGACATGATATTCAACGTCGAGCCCGAAGTGGGCGATGAACCAGCGGCCCATCTCACCCATCGTCAGCCCGTGGCGCATGACCATCGGCCCCGCGCCAACGAAGCTCTCATAACCGGGGCGCAGCACCGTCCCTTCGACCGGACGGCCCGCCGGGTTCGGCCGGTCGAGCACCCACACCGCTTTGCCGTGCGCGGCGGCGGCCTCCAGCACATAAAGCAATGTTGTGACATAGGTATAGATACGGCATCCAAGGTCTTGTAAATCAACCAATATCACATCGAATGTAGTGAGCGACTGGCCGGTCGGACGGCGCACGTCGCCATAAAGACTGAACACCGGAATTCCAGTGCGCGGATCGGTGAAATCGGGCGATTCCATCATATTGTCTTGCAGGTCGCCGCGCACCCCGTGCTGCGGCCCGAACATCGCAGTGATGTTGACCCCGGCGGCGATCAGCGCGTCCAGGCTGTGGGTCAAGTCGGCGGTCAGCGACGCCGGATGCGCGAGCAGCGCGACGCGCTTGCCCGCCAGTGGCGCGCGCAGCGCGGGATCGGCGAGCAGCCGGTCGATACCAAATTGAACGCTCATCCCGCGTCCGGTGCCCCAAGCGTCAGCGCAAAGCAATCACGATGATGAAAATCGGGCGGTCCCGGCGGGTGACGCAGCGCCCAATAGCTTTTGGTGCCATCGCGCTCTTCGATGACGGCCGACAGGGCGACATCGACCGGCTCAGTCAGAATTTCGGGCAGTGCCAACGTCACTTCCAGCGCGAACAAGCTGTCGTCTGCGTCACAAAATATCATGGGCGCAGCCGCCAATGGCCAGTCCGTCATGCCTGCGCGGTAATCGTCGAACTTATAGGCGGCCCAGCGCGTGGACGGTGAAAAATTGAATTCCAGATAGGCGGCATCATCCGGGTCGCGCAGGAAGAGTTCGAAACAGGTCGCCTGCCAAAGACCGTCGGCACGCGCGCTTGTCATCATGGAGGGCAGGTTGACCTGAGCCACTTTTCCCGAAATCCGGAACGTGATTTTCAAGATTTCCGAAGCGGTCATCACGACCTCAACCGCTGCTTTGCTGATCGCCCCGGCAGGCGTCGAGGGATGCGCGTGCAGCAAAAAGGACGACCCTTCGACAAGCTCAGGGTGGACGGTTTGGGGTGTAGAAGTCGTTCTTCCACCCGTCCGTCCTGAGCTTGTCGAAGGACCGTTCTTGCTTTTCGCCAACTTCGAAATCCTCCCCCAGTCGCCGCGGATCAGCGCCATTTTCTTGGCGCGGCTCCATCCCTTGATCCTGCGTTCAGCCGATTTCGCTTCGTCACGCGTTGCAAAGCCGTCGCTCCAAACGAGCGTTACCGGCAAGTGATCGGCGGTAAACCCGGCGATGGCGCCGCTTTGGTGCTGCGCGACGCGCCGCTCGAGGTCGTCCGTATGTCCGACGTAAAATGCCCCGCCCCGACAATGCAGCATATAGGCCCAAAATGTCATCGCAATCGTCTAGAGGAAATTACGCTGCTTCGACAAGGTCCTGCTGATCGCGTCGAGAGGTTAAGGTTGACGGAAATGCGGCAATGGCCATGTACGAAGTGTTCGGAGGGGCTGTTGGATTTGACTCGGCGTCATGCTAAGCGCGCGCGCACCATGACCAGCTATAAATCCGACCTTTTGAACATACTCGCGTCGCGCGGCTATATCCACCAGACCACCGATGCGGAAGGGCTGGATGCGCTTGCCGTCAAGCAAATCATTCCCGCCTATATTGGGTTCGATGCGACCGCGCCGTCGCTGCATGTTGGCAGCCTGGTGCAGATCATGATGCTCCGCCGCCTGCAACAGGCGGGGCACAAGCCGATCGTGCTGATGGGTGGCGGCACCACAAAGATCGGCGACCCGTCGGGAAA
>JBEGPL010000080.1:0-5684 GCA_041181445.1 Pseudomonadota bacterium | reverse complement strand
CGACGGGCGGTACCGCGACCGCATGGGCGGATATGGCATGACCAAGCTGGCGCTGAAATATTACACCGACGCGATGGTGCGCGAAACAAGGGATGGCCCGGTCAGGATCGGCACGATCAAGCCCGGCATTTTGGTCAGCGACGGTTTCCTGCGCGAGGCGCGCCAGCTGGATCCGGCGCAATGGCCCAAATTGCGCGATCAGCTCAACATGCTGGCTGACCGTGTCGACGATGTTGCGCCGTGGATCACCGACCGCGTGCTCGAAGGCGGCGACCATGGCCGCAGCGTCGCGTGGTTGACCGGCGGCAAGATCATGTCGCGGCTGCTCGGTGCGAAACTGCTTGGCAAAAAACGGGATATTGTTCCGGCTTCAATCGATTAGGATCAAACGATGAAAAAGTGCCTCCCCCTCCTCCTCGCTGCCCCGCTGTTGATCGGCGCAGGCGGCACATCGTCGCTCGAAATCACCGTGACCGGCATCGCCAACACGCGCGGGGCGCTGCTGGCGTGCATCTGGACCGAAAAGTCGGGGTTTCCGACCTGTCAAAAGTCCAAAACCGCGATCCGCCAGACGGTGAAGATCAGCGGGTCGACGATGAAGGTGCGCTTTTCAAATCTGGCCCCCGGAACCTATGCGGCCAGCGTTCACCACGACGCCGATGGCGACGGCAAGCTGAAAACCAATTTCATCGGCATGCCCAAGGAAGGCGTCGGCATTTCCAACAATCCGGGCGGGATGCCGGGGTGGAGCAAATCGCTGGTCAAGGTGAACGGCGCGGGCGCGATTTCGATCACGATGCGTTATTTGTAGGGGTGGTCGCCCACCCCTCCCCTTCAGGGGAGGGGCAGCGAGACTTGGTGCGGCGCAGCCGCGCCTAGTCGCAGCGGGGTGGGGCTTTGCACCATAAGCTGCGCGATGCCGACAGCCCCCACCCCAACCCCTCCCTTGAAGGGGAAGGGCTTATTACCACGCGATCATGAACGACCTTCCCGCCGCTCGCGGCGATATTGCGCCCAGCACAGGAACGCGATGACGCCGTTCAGGATGCCCACCAGAAAGAAGGGCGCCCACGGCCCGACATTGTCGAACAACCAGCCGCCGACGCCGGTGAGGATCAATATGCCGACCGCGCCGAAAAAGTTGAACAGGCCGATCACCGACCCGCGCACCGCTTCGGGCGCTTCCTTGCCGATGATCGTCTGTGCCCCCAGAAAGGCGCTGATCTGGCCGATGCCGAGCAGCACAAAGAAAGGAATGGCGGCGGGCAGCAGCGGGTCGCCGACCAGCACCAGCAGGCAATAACCGATCAGGCCCAGCGCCATGGTCAGGCCGAGCGCCTTCATCCGGTCCATCCGGTCGAGCGGGATGGCGATGACTGCGGGCCACAGCAGCGCTGCTGATTGCGCGATGACAAAGGGCACGCTGCCCTTGGTGACCGCTTCGGCAGCGGTGAAGCCATCGGCAATCGCGGCCTGATTGCCCCACGCGATGGTGAACAGGCCGACGATGGCAATATCGCCGCGCGCGACAAATGCGGCGCAATAAGACAGCGCGATCCGGCGGTTCGCGCGCGCCGCCGCAAACCCCTCTGCGAGCAAGGCGGATACGGGCTTCTTGGTATCGGTGGCGGGCGGAACGCCGGGTTTGAGCAACGCCCACAGGATGAGCGCCGACAGCAGCGCCACACCCGCGACGACGCCCATTGCGCTGCGCCCGGCCTCGATCTCGCTTTGCCCTTGTGCGACAAAATAAGATGGCAATTTGCCCAGGAATATGGCGACGACGACCACGCCCAATCCGTTAAGAAAGCCGCACAGCGCCGTCAGCTTGCCGCGGTCTTGCACCTGCGCATAGTCCGAAATGACGGTCGCCAGCATCCCCGTCGCCGCGCCGATCCCGAACGCGAATATGATCCGGTATGCCGCCAGTTCGACCATCGTCGTGCCATAAGCAAACAATCCATAAGCGGCGGTGAGCAGCACCATGCCGAGCGCATAAACGGTGCGCCGCCCGACCTTGTCCGCCATCGCCCCGAACAGCGCAAAGGCGAACAGCAGCGCGATTTCCTGAACCACCGCGAGCGTGCCGAGCGCCGTGCCCTGATCGCCCTGCCCGATCCCCAAATTGGTCGTCAGCACATAAGGCGTCAGGATGGCGATGCCGGTGGCCAGCCCGATGCTGACGAAGGACGCATACATCAGACCCCACGCATTGCGTTTGGACACGCCGGGTTCCAGCATCGCCGGGCCGAATTTCACTGTTTCCGTTGCGGGCATGCTGCCTCTCCCTCGTGTCGAATCCGCCGTCACTGCTGGCCCGATATGCCGCGTTCACCGCAGCAAAAGCGGTGATTGACCGGCAGGCGGATAAGGTGGCACCATGGCCTGACATTTGCCGCGTCTGGTCGCCATGCACAGCAACGGAACCGGACTCGCGCCGCGCACAAAGGATCGTCGCCCATGGACATGGTCAACACATTTCAACAGCGTCAGCATGCCGCGCTGCCGCAGGCAAATCATGACGAACGCGCGCGGCAGGAATTTACCAAAAGCATGAAGCAATTTGTTCAGCAGGGCTTGCTGCCCGGGCTGGGACCCGTGTTTCAGAACCGCGCCGCGCGTGCGTTTGAAAAGGCGCATGGCCGCGCCCCCGCCGACCGCTGGGACATCCGCAAGGCGATGGTCCCCGACATTTATTTCCAGCATTATGCCGCCGCCAACCGGATCGCGCAGGAGATTTTGTGGGAATCGGTGATCGGGTCGATCGAACGGCAATTGCCCGAACTGGAAACGGCGGCGCAATCGCTGTCGGCGGCCACGCCCGCGACGCTGGAAAGTGACAGCGACTTTGCCGTGCCGCGTTATGTGTCGGCCATCGACATCCACTGTATGCCCGGCGGTTATGCCCGCGAAGCCGACGCCGCCGACATTGTCGCGGGCGCGCTGTATGACCGCGGCGTCTATCTTTATGCCATGGGCTATATGGGCCCTGACAATGACGATATGGGCCGGTCGGTGTGCAATTACATCAAGCGCAAAATGCCCGGGTTCACGCCCACCGCAATTCTCGACATGGGGTGCACCGTCGGCCATTCGACCGTGCCGTACAAGGAGTTGTTCCCCGCCGCCGATGTGACCGGAATCGACGTCGGCGGGCCGTGCGTGCGTTACGCCCATGCGCGCGCGAAAGCGCTGGGTCAGGACGTCCATTTCCTGCAACGCAACGCCGAAGACACCGGCTTTGCCGACGGCAGTTTCGACCTGATCGTCAGTCATATTTTGCTGCACGAAACATCGGGAAAGGCGATGCCGCGCATTTTTCGCGAATGCCACCGCCTGTTGAAACCCGGCGGGGTGATGATCCACGCCGATCTGCCGCCGTTCAACCTGATGGACCCGTTCACCCAGTTCATCCTCGACAATGAAACATATTATAACAACGAGCCTTTTTGGGGTCCGATGCGCGACAAGGACCAGATTGCGTTGGCGCTCGACGCGGGCTTTGCCGCCGACAGCATCCGTTTCGACACCGCACCGATGGCGATCATGGAATTTGCGGCGCCCGACGCAAGCTATCAGGAGGACGCCGCCGAAGCACTGGCCGACCGCGAATTTGTCGCGGGCGAATATGCCCCCGGCGGCGGGTGGGAAGTATTGATCGCGCAAAAATCGGCGGAGTCCGCAGCATGAGACAGATTGAACGCAACGCGCGCGGCAAGCGTCCGCAATTTTACGACACGCCGGGGCTGGACGAGGCGATGTCGATGATCATGGTGCTGGCGAACGAACTCAGCGTCGTGCGCGACCGGCTCGACACCGTCGAAAAGGTCGCGGCGGCGAAGGGCGTGATGCTGGACGCCGACATCGAAGCCTTTGAACCCGATCAGGCGGTGCTCGAAGCGCGCGAGTTGCGGCGGCAGGATTTCCTCGCGCGGCTCTTCTATCTGGCGCGCAAACAGGCGGCCGAGCTGGAAAGCGGCGACAGCGCCGAACGCTATTCCAGCGCGCTCGACGATATTGCGGTGAACTAATCCTTCTTCCCCAAGGTTACCCTTGGGGAGGGGAACCATCCCGCAGGGATGGTGGAGGGGTATTCCCCTCACACATACCCCTCCACCATGCTGCGCATGGTCCCCCTCCCCGATCAAATATCAGGGAGGAAAAGGAACGACAATGACGCTTCTCGACACGCTCAATCAACAGATCGGTCCGGACAATGTGCTGACCAGCGACGCCGACCGGCTTTTTTATGGCCACGACGTGTTCCGCAGCGGCAACATGCCCGACGCCGTGGTCCGCCCCGGCACGGTCGACGAATTGCAGGCGGTCGTCCGCGCCGCCTATGCCAGCGGTACGCCGCTGGTGATGCGCGGCGGCGGGGCGAGCTACACCGACGCCTATGCCCACCGCAAGAACGGCGGCATTACCGTCGACACGGCGCGGCTCAACCGGATCGACATCGACGAGGTCAACGCGACCGTCACCGTCGAACCCGGCGTGACCTGGGCGGCGCTGCGCGAAGCGGTGCTGGCCCGCGGGTATAAAACCAAATTCTGGGGCAGTTATTCGGGTCTGTTCGCCAATGTCGGCGGCGGCATGTCGATGAACGCGATCAGCCACGGCCAGGGCTGCGCCGCCGACGCGGCGCTGTCGTTCGACATCATCACCGGCACGGGCGAGATGATCCGCACCGGCAGCGCGGTTTCGGGCAAAGCGCAACCCTTTTTCCGCCATTACGGCCCCGATCTGACCGGGCTGTTCACCGGCGATTGCGGCGCGCTGGGCGTCAAGGCGCGAATCACGCTGGCGCTGGAGCGCGCGCCCGCCGCCTTTGCCACCGCGTCGTTTGCCTTCGACACGTTCGCCAATCTGCACGGGGCGTTCCGCGCCACCGGCATGGCGGGCATTGTCGAGGAAAATTTCGGACTGAACGAAGTCTTGCAACAAGGTCAGCTGGGCAAGGCCGACACCGCCGCCAAAGTCGACATGGCGGGCAAGATCGTCAAGCAATCGGGCCTGATCAAGGGCGCGGCCAAGCTCGCCAAAATGGCGATGGCGGGCGAAAAGGCGATCGCGGCGGCCAACTATGCCGGCCATTTCATTGTCGAGGGCATCGATCAGGCCGAAGCCAACTGCCGCATCGCGGCGGTCAAGAAACTGTGCGGCGCATTCGGCAGCGAGATTCCCAACTCGATCCCCGAAGTCGTCCGCGCGATGCCCTTTGCGCCGTTTCACAACATATTGGGGCCCAAGGGTGAGCGCTGGTTGCCGTGCCACACCCATTTGCCGCACGCCGCCGCCGTGCCGTTCCACGACGCGCTGATGGCGCTGCTCGCGGGCGAAGCCGACACCATGGCGCGCCACGGCATCGTCGTCGGCGGCATGTTCATGGCGGTCGGGTCGACGTCGTTCGTCTATGAACCCGCCTTTTACTGGCCCGACGCGCAAACGCCCTATCATCAGCGGATGATCGAGCCCGACCATCTGGCGAGCCTGCCGACCTATGCCCGCAGCGAAGCCAATGAGGCCGAAGCGCTGCGGATCAAATCGGCGGTCGTCGACCTGATGCACGACCATGGCGGCGTGCATTTTCAGGTCGGCAAAGTCTATCCCTATGCGCGCGACCATGATCCGCTGCATTGGGCGTTGCTGCGGACGATCAAGGCCGAGCTGGACCCCAAGGG